>JAGODN010000264.1 GCA_017998195.1 Desulfobulbus sp.
GCGCACCCTTCCGGCCCGAGCAGTTCACGGCCATGGCCGCCCTGGCCACCGGCGGCATCCAGCGCCTGTTCGATCTGTGGGACGGCCGGGAGCGGTTGTGAGGGGAGGGGCGATGCAGCGAACGGCTATCCTGACGGCCGTGCTGGTTCTCACCTGGGCCGTCTGCCTGCTGGCGGGCGGTGGTCCAGCCCGGGCCGGTGAGACCCGAGGGGGAGAGGATCGGCTGGTGGTGAACGCGGCCGGCGACTGCGCCCACCCGGTGCAGCACTACCGGGAAGACCTGGCCGGGCTCGGCTACCGGGTGCACGAGGCGGTCCGGCCGATCCTGGCCCGCGGCGACCTGAACTTCGTCAACCTGGAAACGCCCATAACCGAGCGGTCACCGGTGCTGGAGAAGATGTACGCCTTCAACGCCCCGGCCGCCTCGCTCGACGAGATGGTACGGGCCGGTTTCAACCTGTTTTCGCTGGCCAACAACCACATGGCCGATGCCGGTGCGCCGGGTATCGCCGACACCGAGGCGCACCTGCGCCGGCTGGACGCAGCCACAGGCCCGCTTCACTGGGCCGGGGCCGGCAGCCGCCGCGGTGCGGTCCATTTCCGGGTGCCGGGCCATTCGCAGCGTATCGCCTTCCTCGCCCTGGGCAACGATGCCGGCGTGGCCCGCTTCGAGGAGGGGGCGGCGGTGGCGGCGGTGCGGGCGGCGGCGAAAAAGGCCGACATCGTCCTCGTCTCCGTGCACAAGGGGGTGGAGTACGAACACCGACCGCAGCCCGAGCTGGTGCGCAGCTACCGCCGGCTGATCGAGGCCGGGGCCACGGTGGTGCTCGGCCACCACCCGCACGTGGTGCAGGGGATCGAGGCGTACCAAACAGGGCTCATCTTCTACTCGCTCGGCAACTACTCGCTCGCCTCCAAGACCGTGCGCCACCGCCGCACCGGGGCGAAACTGTTCGGCATGCTGCCGACCCTCAGCTTCCGCGGCAGCCGGCCGGTGGCCGCCCGCATCACCCCGCTCTACGTGAACAACCTCGAACCGCTGACCCTCGCCGGCGGCAAGGTACTCACCCCCACCCCGTTCAAGCCCCAGCTCGCCCGCGGTCCCTTCGCCGATCACATCCTTGCCAGCATCGTCCAGTGGTCCGGGGAGATCCCGGGCAACACCACCCGCTTCACCCGCGACGGCGACGCCCTGCTGGTGGACCTGCCGACCAGGGCCGCGGCCGCCCCTCAGTCCAGGAGCGCGGCGAAGCGGATCGCCTCCAGGTAGAGTTCCTTCACCTCTTCCCCGTCCACCCCCATGCGCTGCCAGTGCGGCGGGCAGTCCTGCGCCCGCGCCTCCTCCCAGGCGACCACTGCCTCGAGGAAAAAGGCGAGGGGCCCGGTGCGGCCGACGATCGCCTCCTTGACCTCGACCGCGACGGGGAGGGCCGCCATGGTCGCCTCCAGGGGCGCGTCGAGGATGGCGTCGAGCAGGGAAAACAGCCCCACCAGGAACAGTTCCGCACTGTGCGCCGCATAGGTGCCGCGGGTGGCGAGCAGTTCGCAGAAGCGGGCCCGGACCACGGACAGGCGCAGCAGTTCTTCGGGTTTGTCCGCGGCCAGGTTGGAGACGATCACCAGCATGACGAAGCGGCGCACCTCGGTTTCGCCGAGGTAGATGATCGCCCGGCGGATGGACTCCACCTTGCGCACCAGCGAAAAATAGACCGAGTTGATGAAGCGCAGCAGCTTGTAGGCAATGGCCACGTCCGCGGAGATGATCCGCTCCAGGTTGGCGGCGGACAGCTCCGGCCGGTTGATCTCGGCCAGCAGGCGGAGCTGGGTGACCTTGAGACTGCTCACCTCGCGCAGCCGCAGCGACTGCGGCCGGGCGAAGAAATAGCCCTGGAAGTAGTGGCAGCCGAGGTCGCGGGCGTGCTCGAATTCCTGGTAGGTTTCGATCTTTTCGGCGAGAAATTTGAGCCGATACGGCGCCAGCCGGCATATGAGCGCCTCGATCTCCGCGGCCGGGGTGAGCCGGTAGTCGATCTTGATGATGCCCGCCAGCTCGATGAGCGGCAGCAGGGAGTCGCTGTAGACGAAATCGTCCAGGGCGAGCAGGTAGCCGCGGTCGCGCAGGTCCCGGCAGGCCGCGATCACCTCCGGGCTGGGCTGCACGTCCTCCAGGACCTCGACGATGATCCGGTCGCTCGGGAAGGCGCCGGGCACCCCGCGGACGAGCAGGTCCTCCGTGAAGTTGACGAAGCAGGGGCGGGTGCCGGCGATGCGGTCGATGTCCTCGGTGAGGAAGGAGGTGGACAGCAGGCTGCTGGTGGCCCGCTCGCCGCTCAGTTCGCCGAGCTTCAGCCCCAGGGTCTGGCGGAAGAGCAGTTCATAGGCGAACAGCTGCTTGTGGACGTTGAAGATCGGCTGGCGGGCGATGTGAACGTACATGCGGCAGGGGAGAGCAGGGGACGGGTGGGCGTCGGACGCCGGTTGACGGGTTCAGTATAGGCCATCACCGGCCGGCAACCAAGCGGGAAACGCTCAGGCCTGGAGCAGCCGGGGCAGCAGGGCGAGTCCGTCCGGGGTCACGGGCTCGACCTCGTTGAGCGCTTGGATGAACTGCGGGGCCACGAACCGGCCCGCGTCGATTTCCTCCGCCTGCAGGGTGAACGGGCCGTTGTGGGTGCAGGTATAGATGCGGCCCCAGACCCGGTTGCCCGGCTCCTCGTAGTACTGGTCGCAGAGGTGGCGCAGCCGGGCGGTGACGCCCAGTTCCTCCTGCAGCTCCCGCCGAGCCGCCGTTTCGTAGCTCTCCCCGGCGAGCACCACCCCGCCCGCGGCCATGTCCCAGTAGCCGGGGTATATGTCCTTGGTCAGGGTCCGCTTCTGCAGAAACAGTTCGCCCGCCGTATTGAACACGAGGATGTAGGCGGCTCGGTGGATGAGCCCCTGCTCACGCATGAGCCGCCGGGTGAGCGCGCCGATGGGCCGGTTGTCCGTATCGACGATCTCCACCAACTCTTCGGCCGGGTTCGTGGTCATGGCTGGGCCTCCAGGTGGCGGAACTCCCAACAGCGGTGGATGCGGCGGTTGCGCTGGAAATCCGGGGGGATGGTCTCGTCGGTGATCTCGCGCACGTTGAATTCCCGGGTGAGGGCCTCGTCCAGCTTGAACTTGCGGTAGTTGTTCGAGAAGACGAGCACGCCCGATCGCGCCAGGTGCCGCATGGCCTGGCGGAGCAGGTCCGGGTGGTCCTTCTGGACGTCGAAGGTCCGCTTCTGGTGGCGGGCGTTGGAAAAGGTCGGCGGATCGAGAAAGATCAGGCCGTAGCGCTCCTGGGAGCGGCGCAGCCACTCCAGGCAGTCGGCCTCGACCGTCTGGTGCAGCGGGCCGCCGAAGCCGTTCAATGCCAGGTTGGCCTGGGCGCGGGTGAGGTAGGTCTCGCTCACGTCCACGGTGGTGGTGGCGGCGGCCCCGCCCAGGGCGGCGTAGACCGTGGCTGAGCCGGTGTAGCCGAACAGGTTGAGGAAGGTCCTCCCCTCGGCAAGCCCGCCGATCCGCGCCCGGGTGAGCCGGTGGTCGAGGAACAGGCCGGTGTCCAGGTAGTCGGTGAAATTGACCAGGAAGCGGCAGTTGCCCTCGCGCACCTCGAAGAGCGCGCCGCTCGCCGCTTTTTTTTCACTCCCCTCCTTGCGGTCGCCCGCCCCCTTCTTCTGGTACTGCTGCGGCCCTTTCTGCCGTTGCCGGGTCTTGATGAACAGGCGGCTGCGAGGCGCGTCGAACACCGTGCGGATCACCTGCAGGGCCAGCTGGAAGCGCTGCTCCGCCCTGGCCGCGTCCACCGTGGGCGGGGCCGCGTACTCCTGTACGTGGACCCACTCTTCGTACAGGTCCACGGCCAGGTTGTATTCCGGGATGTCGCCGTCGTAGATGCGAAAACAGCGCACGCCCTCGCGCTCGGCCCAGGGCAGGAGGACCGCGCAGTTCTTCACCAGCCGGTTGCCGAGATCCTCGCCCGGGCTGCCCGGTTCGGGCTGGGTCGGGGTCCAGGTG
>JAGODN010000265.1 GCA_017998195.1 Desulfobulbus sp.
ATTGCGCGCTCGAACAGCTGGCCCGCACCGCCCTGTACCGGGCCTGGCACCGGCGCACCCGGCTGCGCACCCTGGCCCTGTGCTGCGACCGGCTGCTCCACCCGGTGCGCCAACTCTCCCTGTTCGACCCGGCCGACCCGGGCCGCGAACGGCAGCGGAGCCTGAGCGCGGCCATGGACGCCATCCGCACCCGCTGCGGCGACACCGCCATCCTCCGCGGCAGCCGGCGGACGCCGGACGCGCCGACCGCGGCCGCATGATCGCCCTCGGCCTGCACTCGCACTGCTCGCTCATGCAGGGCACGGCCAGTCCGCGCGCGCTCTGCCGGCGGGTGCGCCAACTGGGCTACACGGCCGCGGCCCTCACCGACACCAACAACCTCTACGGCCTCTGGCCCTTTCTCGCCGCCTGCGCCGACGAGGGACTGACCCCGGTGATCGGCGCGGAACTGCGCAGCACAAGCGGCCGGTTGTTCGCCCTGGTGCGCGACCGGGTCGGCTTTCGCCATCTCTGCCGCCTGCTCACCGCCCTCCACGCCGATTCCGCCCTGGACCTGGGCCTGGCCCTGGCCGACCACCACACCGGCCTGCTGCTGCTCGTGCCCGAGCCGGACCTGCTCCGCCGCTGCCGCGACCTGGGCGCCGACACCATGGCCGCCCTGGTCGACCGGCCCTGCGCGGCCACCAGCCGCCTGCGCCGCGAGGCCGGGCGGTTGGGGGTGCCCGGCGTGGCCCTGGTCGAATCGTTTTTTCCCGATGCGGACGATTTCGCCGCCCACCGCCTGCTGCGCGCCATCGACACCAACACCTCGCTCGCCCGGCTGGACCCGGCCACCCTGGCCGCACCGGACGCCCGCCTGCCCGCGCCGGCCGAGCTGGCCGCGCGCTTTGCCCTCTGGCCCGAGAGCCTTGTGCCGCTTGGCCGCATCGCCGAGACCTGCACCCTGCGCACCCCGCGCGAGGGACTCGTGCTGCCGCCCTGGGAGGGCGGCGACGCGGTGGCGGAGCTGCGCCGCGCCGCCCTGGCCGGGGCCGAGCGACGCTACGGCCTGCCCCTGCCGGCCGCGGTCACCAGCCGCCTCGACCACGAGCTGGCGGTGATCGACACCATGCGTTTTTCCAGCTATTTCCTGGTGGTGCGCGACATCGTCGGCCCGTTCAGTCGCACCTGCGGCCGCGGCTCGGGCGCGGCCTCGCTGGTGGCCTACTGCCTGGGCATCACCAATGTCTGCCCGGTGCGCCACAACCTCTACTTCGAGCGGTTCCTCAACCCCGGCCGTCTGGACCCGCCGGACATCGACATCGATTTTGCCTGGGACGAGCGCGACCGGGTGCTCGCCTCGGTGCTGGAGCGCTTCGGCTGCCGCGCGGCCATGGTCAGCTGCCACGTCGGTCTGCAGCCGCGCCTGGCCATCCGCGAGACCGCGCGGGTGTTCGGTCTGCCCGCCGGCGAGATCGGCCGGGTCACCAAAAAACTGCCCTGGCTGTGGCGGGCCGATCCGGGCGCGGACGACTATCTCGACACCCTGCGCACCCTGCCGCAGCTGCGCGAGGTGGACCTGGGCGGGCCCTGGCCGGAGCTCCTGCGGCTCGCGGCCCGCATCAGCGGCGCGCCCCGCCACCTGTCGGTCCACCCGGGCGGGGTGGTGGTCACCCCCGAACCGGTGAGCGACTACGCGCCGGTGCAGCGCACGACCAAGGGCGTGCCGGTCCTCCAGTGGGACAAGGACAGCGCCGAGGAAGCGGGCCTGGTCAAGATCGACCTGCTCGGCAACCGCAGCCTGGGCGTGATCCGCGACGCCGTCGCCCAGGTGCGGGCCGGCGGCACCGATTTCGACGAGCTGCGCTGGCAGCCCGAGGACGACCCGGCCACCCGCGCCACCCTCTCCCGCGGCGGCACCATGGGCTGCTTCTACATCGAGAGCCCGGCCATGCGGCTGTTGCAGCGCCGCTCCGGCCGCGGCGACTTCCACCACCTGGTGATCCACTCGTCGATCATCCGGCCCGCGGCCAACGAGTGGATCCGCGCCTACCTGCGCCGGCTGCACGGCGAATCCTGGCAGCCGCTCCATCCGCTGGTGGCCGGCGTGCTCGACGACACCTACGGCATCATGGTCTACCAGGAGGACGTGTCGCGGGTGGCGGTGCAGTTCGGCTTCTCCCACGCCGACGCGGACCGGCTGCGCAAGATCATGAGCAAGAAGGACAAACAGCGCCAGCTGGCCGACTACCGGGGGCAGTTCTTCGCCGCCGCGGCCGAGCGCGGCGTGGACGCGACCGCGGCCGAGCGCATCTGGGCGATGATGCTGAGCTTCGAGGGCTACTCGTTCTGCAAGCCACACTCGGCCAGCTACGCGCGCGTGTCGTTCCAGGCGGCCTGGCTCAAGACCCATTTCCCGGCCGAGTTCATGGCCGCGGTGATCAGCAACCGGGGCGGTTTCTACTCGACCTTTGCCTATGTCTCCGAACTGCGCCGGCTGGGGCTGCGGCTGCTCGGCCCGGACGTGCACGCAAGCGACACGCCCTGGCAGGGGCGCGGCCGCGAGGTCCGCGTCGGGCTGATGGCCGTGAGCGGCCTGAGTGCGGCCACCCGGGCGCGGATCGTGGCGGAGCGGGCACGGCGGCCGTTCGCCACGGTGTTCGACTTTCTCGGCCGGGTGCGACCGGAGGAGGACGAATGCGCCGCGCTCATCCAGGCCGGGGCCCTGGACGGGCTGCTCGCCGGGTCGGCGACGAGCCGGGCGCCGCTCGTCTGGCTGGCGGCCTGCTGGCGCAGGCGCGGCCGCGAGCGCGCGCCCGCCCTGTTCCCGCTCGACCCGACCCCGCCGCCCCTGCCGCCCGAGGACCGGCGCGAGCGGCTGCGCGGCGAGTTCCGGGTGCTCGGTTTTCTCCCCGGCGAACACCCGATCACCCTGTTCGCCGATGTGCGGAGGCGGGCCGGAGCGCTGCTCGCCCGCGAGCTGGACCACCTGGGGGCCGGCGAGATCGGCCGGCAACGGGTGCGCCTGCTCGGCTGGCCCATCGCCGGCAAGGTGGTGGGCACGAAGAGCGGCGTGCCCATGGAGTTTTTCACCTTCGAGGATGAGACCGGCCTGGTGGAGTGCACCTTTTTCCCCGGCGCCTACAGCCGCTCTTGCCACCTGCTCGACGGCCGCGGGCCGCTGCTCCTGGAGGGTCGGATGGAGGAGGAATTCGGCGCCCGCACGCTGACCGTGGAGCGGGCGACGGGCGCCCGCCAGGGGTTTGCCTTCGAACGCCGGGCCGCCTGAGCAGAACCTTTCGGGTGGGCGGATTTGTGCCCGGCCGCGAGAAGGATTCTTGAGAAAACCGGTGGCACGTGGTTGAATGGCGCCGGCGCGGCGGCCCGGACCCGGTTGGTCCGCGGGTCGCCCGCCGCGATCATCGCAGCACCAGAGAGGCTGCACTCATCAATCAGCACCTTCGCTGTCCGGCCGGCCGCAATCGGCGCGGCGGACCCGCGAAGGCAAGGAGAATCGTATGGACAGGAACACCATGCGGGCAACGGCCCGCGAACAACTCAAAGGGTTCTGCCGGGTCTGCCCGGTGTGTGACGGCCGCGCCTGCGCTGGCGAGGTGCCGGGCATGGGCGGCGTGGGCACGGCCGGTGCCTTCAAGGCGAACATGGACGCGCTCGCCCGGGTCAAACTCAACCTGCGCACCATCCACGCGGTCAAGGAGCCCGACATGAGCCTGACCCTGTGGGGCCGCACGCTCGCCATGCCTATCCTGGTGGCGCCGATCACCGGCTCGTCCTACAACATGGGCGGCAAGATGACCGAGGAGGCCTTCATCGCCGAGATGGTCGCCGGAGCCCTCCAGGCCGGCAGCCTGTGCATGACCGGCGACGGTGCCGACCCGACCATGTTCGGCAGCGGTATCAAGGCCGCAAAGGAAAACAACGGCGCCGCCATCGCCATCATCAAGCCGCGCACCCAGGACATGATCAAGAACCACCTGCGCACCGCCGAGGAGGCGGGCCTGGTCGCCACCGGCATGGACGTGGACGGCGCCGGCCT
>JAGODN010000266.1 GCA_017998195.1 Desulfobulbus sp.
TCGCCCGTGAAGACCTGCTCGCCTACGGCGAGGCCATGGATTACCGGGTACTGGAAGAGAACTGAACAAGCGCCGGGATGCCGGCGGCGGGCGGGCGGCTTGCGCCCGCCGGACAACACAACCATGGTCTGGCGGGGAGTGCTGACGAGGTTTTTCCCGCGCGGGAATGGTTACCCCTGTTACAACTGGTAAAGAATTGGCCTTCTTCCTGTAACAGGGGTTTTTTATGGCCAAACGGATGGGCATGGAGAAGAAAACGGACGACGGCGCAACCGGCCGACCGCCGGTGGAGCGGGCGATCAGTGACGAGGCCCTGTTCAAGGTGGCCAAGGAGATCGTGGTCAAGTTCATCGAGGTCGGGCGGATGACCCCTGCCTCCTTCGAGGACGACTTCGCCCGGATCTACCGGGCGGTCGAGCGCGCGGTGCGCGGCACATGAGCACCGCACGCCTCGACCCGGCCCTGAACGCGGCCCCGGCCGATCCCCGCCATATCCACCTGATCGGCATCTGCGGCACCGGCATGGCCGCCCTGGCCGGCATGCTCCAGGCCCGGGGGTATACGGTCACCGGCTCGGACGAGAACGTCTACCCGCCCATGTCCGACTTCCTCGCCGGTCTCGCCATCCCGGTGCTGGCCGGTTACGCGGCCGCCAACCTGGCAGGCCGGCCCGACCTGGTGATCGTCGGCAACGTGGTCCGCGCCACCAACCCGGAGGCCGTGGAACTGGCCCGCCTCGGCCTGCCCTACCTGTCCATGCCGCAGGCGCTCGGCCATTTCTTCCTGGCGAACAAGACCTCGCTGGTGGTCGCCGGCACCCACGGCAAGACCACCACCTCCTCCCTGCTCGCCACCACCCTGCACCGCATGGGCGCCACCCCGGGCTTCATGATCGGCGGCCTGGTCGAGGCCTTTGGCCGCAATTTCCACGTCAGCGACGGCCCCTACTTCGTGGTCGAGGGCGACGAGTACGACACCGCCTTCTTCAACAAGGTGTCCAAGTTCCAGCACTACCGGCCGAACTCGGCCATTCTCACCTCCATCGAATTCGACCACGCCGACATCTTCGCCGACCTGGCCGCCATCAAGCGGTCGTTTGCCGAGTTCATCGGCCGCATCCCGGTCCGGGGCGCCCTGGTCGCCCACCTGGACGACCCGGTGGTGGCCGAACTGGCCCGGGAGGCCCGCTGCCCCGTGATCGGCTACGGCGCGGGCAACGGCTGTGAGTGGCGCTACGACGACTTCGAACCGCGCGGCCTGGCCAGCGAGTTCTCGGTGTTCCGCCGCGGCCAGCTCCAGGGCCGCTGCCGCCTGCCCATGCCCGGCCACCACAACGCCCTGAACGCGCTGGCGGTGATCGCCCTGCTCACCCGGCTGGGTTTTCCGTTCGCTTCCATCGCCGCCGGCCTGGGCTCGTTCGAAGGGGTCAGGCGGCGGCAGCAGGTGCGCGGCGTGGTCGGCGGGGTGACCGTGATCGACGACTTCGCCCACCACCCGACCGCGGTGCGGGAGACCCTGCAGGCCCTGCGCCTGGCCTGGCCGGACAGCCGCCTGGTGGTGGTGTTCGAGCCGCGCACCAATTCCAGCCGGCGGGCGGTGTTCCAGGAGGACTATGCCGGGGTGTTCGGCGACGCCGACCGGATTTTCATCCGTGCGCACGTGCCGCTGGACACGGTCCCGGCAGACGAGCAGTTCTCCTCCGCCCGGCTGGCCGGGGATCTGCGCGCCCGCGGGCTGCAGGCCGAGGCCTGCGCCGACACCGACGCCATCCTCGACGCGCTTGCCGGCTCCTGCCGGAGCGGCGACGTGGTCGCCATCCTCTCCAACGGCGGTTTCGACAACATCCACGAGCGGCTGCTGGCCCGGCTCGGCCAGGCGGGCTGAATCGGCCTCTCCCGCGATCAGGAGCCGGCGAGCAGGCGGACCGCCCGTTCCAGGTCGGTGATCAGGGTCCGGTCCACCGGGCCGGTCCGCTGGCGACACTGCAGTTCGATCCGTCGGGCCAGTTCGGCCAGGTCGGGCAGGCCCATGTTGAGCAGGGCGCCCTTGACCGCGTGTCCGGCCCGGCCGAGTCCGTCCAGGTCGCCGGCTGCGGCCAGCGCCGCCAGCCGCTCGACATGGTCGCCCAGGGTGGCGACGAACACCGGGATCATCTCCTCGGTCTTTTCCTCGGTCAGCAGGTAGGCGGTCTGCAGGTGGTCTCTGATGGCCTGCAGGCAGGCGTCGCGGTTCATGGCTGTTCACCCGGTTCAGGTTGGTGACGGTGCGAGGTTTCCCAGCATAGAACAGGTGCGGAGGCGATGCAAGCGGCGGCCGGCCACAACCACCCCCTCGAACAGAACCTGCGACGCACCCTGCTCGCCCAACCCCTGCTCGACCCGGGCAGCCGGGTGCTCGTCGGCGTGTCCGGCGGGGCCGATTCCATGGCGCTTGTCCACCTGCTCGCGGCCCTGCGCCAGGAGTTCCGCCTGACCCTGGTGGCGGCCTACGTGGATCATGGCCTGCGGCCGGAGGAAACCCCGGCGGAGCGGGCCTGCGTGCAGGCGGCGGCGGACCGTCTGGGCATCGGCTGGGAGACCACCGCGGTGGATGTGAGCGGCCATGCGCGGGCAGAGCGGATGAGTCTCGAGCACGCGGCCCGCGAGCTGCGCTACCGGGCCCTGGCGGACATCGGCCGCCGGCTGGGGTGCGACCGGCTCGCCGTGGGCCACACCGCCGATGACCAGGTCGAAGAGGTGCTGCTGCGCCTGCTGCGCGGCGCCGGCCGCAAGGGGCTGGCCGGCATGGGGCCGCGCTCGGGTTGGGTGATCCGGCCGCTGCTCGGGGTGCGCAAGGCGGAGCTGCTCGCCTACCTGGGGGACCGGGAGATCGTTTTCTGCACGGATTCGAGCAACGCTGACCTCCGTTTCCTGCGCAACCGCATCCGCCACCACCTGCTGCCCCTGCTTGAAACCGACTACGATCCCGGGGTGCGTTCGGCCCTGGCCAAGACCGCCGCCAACCTGGGCGCGGACGAGGATCTGCTCGCCGCCCTGGTGGACGAACACTGGCGGCAGACCATCGAGTGGGCGGAGCCGGCGGCCGGCAGGCCTGCGGCCCTGCTCCGACGGGCCCCCTTTTGCGCGCTCCACCCGGCCCTGCAGCGGCGGCTGGTGGAGCGGCTGCTCTGGCGGGTGGGGGACACGGCCCGCTACGCGCACATCCTGGCGGTGACCCGGGCGGCCCAAGAAGGACGCAGCGGCAGCGAACTGCACCTGAGCCGCGGCCTGCGGGTCACGATCGGCCGCGATGCGCTGCGGTTCACCTACCCGCGCGGCCAGGGGCCCTGGCGCGGGCGGCTGGGCCCGGTCTGAGCGCCGGCGGCGAGGCCGCTGGCCTGCACTCGGCCGGCCGATCCCCAGAGGTATGCGAAAACAACCCGTTCGCTCGCGGGTTGGAACAGGCGAGACAGGAGGAGGGTCCATGAGCCAGGAGTACCAGGAGATTCGCGCCGAAGAGGCGCGCGCGTACATGACCCGGGGCCGGGAAAAGAACTACCTGCTGGTGGATGTGCGTCAGCCCGACGAGTACGCGCGCGAACACATTCCCGGCGCGGTCCTCATTCCGCTGGGCGAGCTGCCGGCCCGCCAGAACGAGTTGCCCCCCGACCGGGACATCCTCTTCTATTGCCGCTCGGGCATGCGCTCGCGCAGCGCGGCGATCTTCACCGGTTCCCGGCCGCGCACCGCCGGCACCATCTACAACCTGACCGGCGGCATGCTCGCCTGGAACGGCCAGGTGCTCGAGAACCTGCCGAACCTGAAGACCTTTGACCTCGACGCGTCCGAGCAGGATCTGCTCCTGCGGGCCATGGACCTGGAGCGCGGGGCCGAGCGGTTCTACTCCGCCCTGCGGGAGCGCTACAACGCCGTGCCCTGGATGGCCGAGCTGGCCACCCTGGCCGGGGCGGAAGAGATGCACGCGCGCATGATCTACCGCTTCTGGGCCGAGGGTGAAGAGGCCCCGCCCCCCTTCGAGAC
>JAGODN010000267.1 GCA_017998195.1 Desulfobulbus sp.
CTAGTTACCTGAAAAGGGTTTCAGCGTCAAGGAAATCACGATTTTAGGCGGCCCGCGGGGGGGCGCCGGGCGGCGGCCTGCGCTCGAAACAGGGCCGGTAGTCGCGAAAATACATGTCCGCCAGGGTGAGGAAGGCGCTCACCGCCAGCGGCCCGTAGACAATGCCCATGATGCCGAACAGGCTGAGGCCGCCGAGGATGGAGAGCAGCACCAGAAGCGGCGGCAGCTCGGCCTGGCTGCCGACGAACCTGGGCTTGAACCCGTATTCGATGAACACGGTGAGGAACAGGTAGAAGACGCAGGTGACCCCGGCCTGCCAGATCTGCCCCTTGATGAGCAGGATGAGCGCCGTTGGCAGCAGCACCAGGCCCACGCCGAGGATGGGCAGAAAGGCGAGCACGCCCATGACCACGCCCCAGAGCACCGGCGAGATGAGGCCCATCACGACGAAGAAGGTGCCGCCGAGCACGCCCTGGAGCAGGCCGCTCAGGGTGTTGCCGACCAGGATGGCGCCGGCGATGGGCGAAAAGCGATCGACCAGGTGCTGGTTGTGCTCGTCCGGCAGGGGCGAGAGGTCAAGGAGAAAGGCGCCCAGCCGGCGGAACTCGATGAGCAGCACGAACAGGGTCATGATCAGGATGCCGGACTGGAACACGAAGCGCAGCACGTCCGCGGCCAGGGCCGAGGCCTGGCGGTAGGCGAACAGGCCGAGGGCGCTGAGCGAGCGGCTGATCAGCCCCTGCAGGTCGGCCAGGTCCGGGTTGATGCCGAACTCGGCGAGCAGCGCGCCGATGCGGCTGAGCAGCGGGCTGTCCTGCAGCTGCTGCTGGAGCACGGCGAGCAGGTCGTTTTTGATGGCCAGCTGGATCACCGGCGGAATCTCGGCGGCGATGGCGGTGATGATGGAGAAGAGCGGCGCGAACACGCCCAGGGCGATGAGGGTGCAGATGAGCCCCGAGGCGAGCCAGGGCCGGACCCGGGTGGTCAGTCGCAGGTAGAACGGATGGAGGATGCTGGCCAGGAAAAAGGCGAGGAAGATCTGGTTCCAGAACGGCCACAGCACCAGCCCGAGCATGCAGAGCGAGCCGAGAAAGGCGATGGTGAAGGTGCGGCGGTGCAGCGGGGTGGGAACGGGCGACATGGGGAGCGTGATCTTCTCTGTTCGGGGGCGCCGCGGGATGGTCAGGCGGCCATGGCGCGCATTGTAAAGGGCGCCGGGCGATTGCGCCAGCTGAAAGTTCCGGGCCGGAAGCGTGGTCTTTCTCCCGGCGGTTCCGCACTTTTCTTGCATTCCCCGTTGATCCGGGGTATAAGGCCCGTCCCGGCCCGGCAGACGTCATGCCCGGTCCGGGCAGGAATCGCCCACCCAGCCTGGCCGGCACCGGCCAGGCGTTTTTTGTTGGTGGACCGGCCGCGGCGGATCGTCGCCCGGCCGGGTCCGCCCTCAGCACGATCGGACAGGACAGTCGGGCTCTCGCACTGCGGGCAAGGACGCCTGCCGCCGGACCGCCTCCCGCGGACCGGAACCGCATCGAGACCACACCGCTCTCCAGGAGGAGCCTGATGACCACCCCCGCCTTCGACCAATTCGGCCTGCGCGCCGAACTGGTGCAGACCGCCGCCGAACTGGGCTTCACCGCCCCCACCCCCATCCAGCAGGCGGTCATCCCGCCGATTGTGGCCGGCCGCGACGTGATCGGCCAGGCGCAGACCGGCACCGGCAAGACCGCGGCCTACGGCCTGCCCCTGCTGCACCGGCTTGACCGGCAACAGCACGGCGTGCAGGCGCTCGTCCTCGCCCCCACCCGCGAACTGGCCATTCAGGTGGCCGCGGCCCTCGAGCAGTACGGCCGGGGCGTGGGCGCCAAGGTGCTCGCCCTGTACGGCGGCCAGTCCTACCAGCAGCAGCTCCGCAGCCTGCGCGAGCGGGTCGAGGTGGTGGTGGGCACGCCCGGCCGCCTGCTCGACCTGATGGAACAGGGCAACCTGGACCTGGGCGGGGTGCGCACCGTGGTCCTCGACGAGGCCGACGAGATGCTGTCCATGGGCTTTGTCGAGGACATCGAGTCCATCCTCGACCGCATCCCGCCCGAGCGTCAGACCCTGCTCTTCTCCGCCACCATCTCCCGGCGGGTACTGGGGCTGTCCAAGCGCTACCTGCGCGATCCGGAAACCGTGTCGGTCACCCCGGAGCAGCTCACCGGCGCCTCCATCGAGCAGCGCTACTACCTGGTCAACCCCCAGGACAAGGTGGCGGCGCTCACCCGGCTGATCGAGATGGAGACCATCGACAGCGCCCTCGTCTTCGCCCGCACCCGCCTGGGCACCGGGGAACTGGCCAACCAGCTCAGTACGCGCGGCTACGCGGCCGAAGCCCTGAACGGCGACCTCAGCCAGGACGCCCGCATCCAGGTGCTCAACCGCTTCCGCGCCGGCCAAGTCAAGGTGCTGGTGGCCACCGACGTGGCCGCCCGCGGCCTGGACATCGACGACATCTCGCACGTGTTCAACTTCGACCTGCCCGACGACCCGGAGGTCTACGTGCACCGGGTCGGCCGCACCGGGCGGGCCGGCCGCGAGGGCGTGGCCATCACCCTTCTGTCGCCGCGCGAGCGGTTTCTGCTGCGCCGCATCGAGGAGTACACCCGCTTCCGCATGACCCGGGCCGAGCTGCCCACCATCCAGCAGATCGAGAACCACCGCCAGGCCCTCATCCTCGAGCAGCTGGAGGTGTGGATCCGCCGCGGCCGCTGCCGGCGGGAGCGGGAGATGGTCGACCTCCTGATGGAGACCGGCCACGCGCCCGAGGACATCGCCGCGGCCGCGCTCAAGCTCGCCCGGGGCGAGGAGAAAAAGCGGCCCATCGAACCGGTGACGCCGATCAAGGAAGAACAGCTGCGCACCCAGCAGCGCAAGAACGAGCGTCCGGTCCGGCGCACCGGTCGCGAGGCGGCCCCGACCGGCCGTCGCGGCGGCGAGCGGGACCGGGACATGGTGGCGGTGCGGCTCGATGTCGGCCGTGACGACGGCATCGGCATCAACCACGTGGTTGCCTCGCTCTCCCACTACTCGGGCATCTCCGGCAGCCAGCTGGGCAAGATCCGGCTGGAGGCGACCTCCACCCTGGTGGATGTGCCCGAGTCCCTGGTGGCCCGGCTGATGGCCAAGAACGGGGCCTACCGCATCGGCCGGCGGACGCTCAACCTCGAGCGGGTCTGAGCCCGCACCCGGACACCGGGCCGCGTTGGCGGGGGCGGGCCAGTTTTCGCTGGTCCGGCCTCCGTCCCCGCGCTATAGTGCCCGCCAGTTTTTTCACCACACCAAGGGAGCCCGCCATGAGCGCGACGATCGGCATACACCAGAAGCAGGAGCAGGTGGACAAGCTCTACGAGAACCTGGGCCTCACGGCCGCGTCACTGACCGCGGTCGGCCCGTTCGCCACCCGGGACGAGGCCCTGGCTTGGCAGCAGGAGATGCGGGACAAGGTTCCCGGCTGCACGGTCCTCGAGCCGATCCCGGCGGACGACCCGCACCTGCCCTGGTACGGCTTTTCCTACGAGCAGTAAGCGTAGTCCGAGTGTCGCGAGGCGAGATCTCCCCTGCAACCCGACCCGGACCGCCCAGGCTCACCTGCCCGGCCCGCGCCCCGTTCATCGGATCATCCCGAACCACCGGTTCCACCTCCCCCGCTCACCGTTGTTGGTGCTGTATCTGAACGGGTTCCGCCCGTTCCCCGCTCCCGTCTGATCCCCGGCTGACCGTGGTCCGGCCCGGACCCCGGTCTGCCCAGCCTCGAGGAGGCGAGTGACCGGCGATGCATCTTCTGCTCCCTGCCTTGGCCCTGATCCTGGTTGGCGGCGTCCTGCCGCTGATCGTCCACCGCTGGTTCCGGCTGGCGAGGCTCCTCCACCTGGCCGGCGTCACCGCAGGCTGCCTGACCGGGCTCGTCGGCCTGCAGGCCGCCTGGCCTGCGCCCGAGACCCTGACCACCGGCTGGAGCTGGCTCGG
>JAGODN010000268.1 GCA_017998195.1 Desulfobulbus sp.
CTCTCAAGGCGCTGTTCGCCTCTCCCGACGAACTCGACCAGGTGGTGCGCTTCAATCCGGAGATCAACAGGCTGCGCCAGCAGGGGTTCAGCGGCGAGGTGTTGGCGATGATGACCATGTCGCAGCAGGAGCGCACCATCTTCGGCCACAAGCAGGAAGGGGAGCTGCTCCTGCGCGACGTGCAGCAGCAGGCGGTGAGTTTCAGCGATCACCGCCTGGTCGCTCCGTCCGCTGATCTCCAGACGACCAGGGAGGGCATTGTCAACCGGGGGCTGGAGGTGCTGGCCACGGTGGCCATGGAGCGGATTACCACCCTGCGGGCCAAAAAGGCCGAATGCCAGGGGAAAAAGGAATATCTCCAGGGCATGGTCAAGATTCTCGGCGGCCGGTCGCATCGCCAGGAGATCTTTGCCGCCCCCAGCCCGCAGCATCGGGAAGAACTGCGCAAGGTGGAACAGCTGCTGGCCGAGGTCGACCGGGAACTGGCGCAACTGCGCGAGCAGATCGGCCTGCCGGAACAGTCCTTGAAGTACCTCGAGGCCGTCCTGCACGAGCCGGCATCCATGCTGGCGGCCCATCGCCAGCATCTCCGGCTGGACTGGAAGGGCGTGCGCGTCGACGCCGAGCCGGGGAGCGAGGGCAACGACATCACCCTCGCGGAGTTTTCCATGGAGGACGTTCGCCGATCAGCCGTGCTGGTGCGCTTCACCCTGGAGGCAACGTCGCAGCCATAGGCCTGGACGGCAGCACGCCCTGCATGAACGTGCCCATTTTTCCTTGATCAGGTCGGGGACGGTTTTCCCGGCCAGGGGAAGACGACCCCCTCGCGCGGCATGCGGTCGTAGCGCAGTTCCACCGGCGCCGGCCCGACCCGCCAGACCTGTTCACAGTATTCGGCAATGGAGCGGTCCGAGGAAAACCGGCCCATGCGGCTGACCGTGCGGATGGCCATGGCCGTCCAGCGCTCCGGGTCGCGGAACACCGCCTCCACCTGCCGCTGGCAGTCCACGTAGGCCTGGTAGTCGGCCAGCACCAGGAAGGGGTCGTGGTCGAGCAGGTTGTCCACCAGGGGCCGGAACAGGTCGCGGTCGCCGCCGGAGAAATGGCCGGAGGCGATCAGGTCCATGGCCTCGCGCAGTTCCGTGTTCTCCTCGTACACGGCCCGCGGCCGGTAGCCGGCGGCCCACAGCGCCTCCACCTCCTCGACGCGCAGGCCGAAGAGAAAGAAGTTGTCCACCCCGACCGCCTCGCGGATCTCCACGTTGGCCCCGTCCAGGGTGCCGATGGTCAGGGCGCCGTTCATGGCGAACTTCATGTTGCCGGTGCCCGAGGCCTCCTTGCCGGCGGTGGAGATCTGCTCGGACAGGTCCGCCGCCGGGTAGACCTGGTGGGCGTTTTTGACGTTGAAGTCCGGGTAGAAGGCCACCCGCAGCCGGCCGGCGACGATCGGGTCGCTGTTGACCACCTCGGCCACGCCGTTGATCAGGCGGATGATCCGCTTGGCCAGGAAGTAGCCGGGCGCCGCCTTGCCGCCGAAGATGAAGGCGCGCGGCACGATCACGAGTCCCGGGTCGCGTCGCAGGCGGTTGTACAGGGTGATGATGTGCAGCACGTTGAGGTGCTGGCGCTTGTACTCGTGGATGCGCTTCACCTGGACGTCGAACAGCGCGGCCGGGTCGAGCGCCACCCCGGTCCGCTCCAGCAGGGTGCGGGCCAGCCGCTCCTTGTTGGCCCGCTTGACCGCCAGCCAGCGGTCGCGGAAGGCCGCGTCCTCGGCCAGCGGGGCCAGCGCGCCCAGCCGGCCGAGGTCGGTGGCCCAGCCCGGGCCCGCGACCTCGCCGATCAGTTCGCTTAAGGCCGGGTTGCTGAGCAGCAGCCAGCGCCGCGGGGTCACGCCGTTGGTGATGTTCACAAGCTTGTCCGGCCAGATGCGGTGGAAGTCGGCCAGGGTGCGTTCCCGGAGCAGGCGGGTGTGCAGCTCGGCCACGCCGTTTATCCGCCGGCAGGCCACGCAGGCGAGATGGGCCATGCGCACCGAGCGTTCGTGAGTCTCGTCGATGATCGAGACCCGGCGGGGCAGGTCCGCGTCTTCCGGGAAACGGCCGCGCACCTCGTCGAGGAAGCGGCCGTTGATCTCCAGGATGATCTCCAGGTGCCGCGGCAGCAGGTCGGCGAGCAGGTGCACCGGCCACTTCTCCAGGGCCTCGGGCAGCAGGGTGTGGTTGGTGTAGTGGAAGGTGGCGCAGGTGATCGCCCAGGCCCGCTCCCAGTCGTAGTCGTGGAGGTCGATGAACAGCCGCATCAGCTCGGGCACGGCGATGGCCGGGTGGGTGTCGTTGAGCTGCACCGCGAAGTGCTCGTGGAAGTTGTCCAGGTCCGGGTGCTGGATCAGGTGCAGGCGGATCATGTCCTGCAGGGAGCAGGCGACGAAGAAATACTGCTGCCGCAGGCGCAGCGCCTTGCCCTGGAACTGCTCGTCGTTGGGATAGAGGACTTTGGTGATGTTCTCGGCCTGGATCTTCTCCTCCACCGCGCCGAAGTAGTCGCCCACGTTGAAGTCGGCGAAATCGAAGCTCTTCGGCGCCTCGGCGCTCCACAACCGCAGGGTGTTGACCGTGTGCACCCGGTAGCCGGGAATCGGCGTGTCGTAGGGGATGCCCCGGACCACCATGCCCGGCGTCCATTGCACCCGGTAGCGGCCGGCCTGGTCGTGCCACCCCCCGGTGCGGCCGCCGAAGCCGACCTCCACCGCCAGGTCCGGCTTCTTGAACTCCCAGGGGTTGCCGGGCTGCAGCCAGCGGTCGCTCATCTCCCGCTGCCAGCCGTTGTCGATGGCCTGGTCGAACATGCCGAACTCGTAGCGGATGCCGTAGCCGATGGCCGGGATCTGCAGGGTGGCAAGCGAGTCCAGGTAGCAGGCGGCCAGCCGACCGAGACCGCCGTTGCCGAGCCCCGGTTCCTCCTCATGGTCGATGATCTGCTGCAGGTCGAGCCCTGCTTCCTCGGCCGCGCGGGCGAACTCGTCCCGCAGGCCGAGGCTGAGCAGGTTGTTCTCCAGGTGCGGCCCCATGAGGAATTCGGCCGAGAAGTAGCAGACGATGCGGCCCTTGCTTTCCCGCAGGGCGGCCACCGAGTTGATGAAAAGCCCCTGCATGCGGTCGCGCAGGGTGGCGCTCACCGCCAGGAAGTAGTCGTTGAGCGAGGCGTTGAACGGCAGCACGCCCTGCTGGAAGAACAGCTTGTAGGCAAAGGCGCGCTTGGTCCGGGCAACCGGGTCGCGGTCGGTCTCGTGTTCGCTGGTCATGGTGCCGTCCTCCAGGGTCTCCGGTCCGCTCCGGCCGCACGGCCGGCCGCGTCCGTCAGAATTTCTCCGGGATATATTTGAACGGGTATTCGATGTCCTGGTAGCTCTTGCCGATCTTCCGCTTGGGCAGCACCACCTTGTCCTGCTTCAGCTCCTTGTGGGGGATCGCCCGCAGCAGATGGGTGATGGTGTTCAGCCGGGCCCGCTTCTTGTCGTCGGAACGGACCACGTACCACGGCGCCCAGGGGGTGTCGGTGGCGGTGAACATCTCGTCGCGGGCGCGGGTGTAGTCGTCCCAGCGGTCGTAGGACTTGAGGTCCATGGGCGAGAGCTTCCAGACCTTGCGGGGGTCGTCGATGCGGGCCGTGAGTCGGCGGGTCTGCTCCTCCGGGCTGACCTCGAGCCAGTACTTGAGCAGGATGATACCGGACTCGAGCATCATCTTTTCAAAGGCCGGCACCACCCCGAGAAAGCGCTTGGCCTGCTCCTCGGTGCAGAAGCCCATCACCCGCTCGACCCCGGCCCGGTTGTACCAGCTGCGGTCGAAGATGACGATCTCGCCCGCTGCCGGCAGATGCGGCAGGTAGCGCTGGGCGTACATCTGCGACTGCTCCCGCTCGGTGGGCGCGGGCAGGGCGACCACGCGGAAGACGCGCGGGCTCACCCGCTCGGTGATGGCCTTGATGGTGCCGCCCTTGCC
>JAGODN010000269.1 GCA_017998195.1 Desulfobulbus sp.
GAGCAGGGTCGGTTCGCGGCCGCACCGGGTCGCGACACCGGGGGGACGGCGGGCTAGAGCCCCTTGTCCTCGGGATAGCTGGAGTTGAAGGTGTAGGAGGCGACCGTGCCGTCGGTGGCGAAGCGGACCACCAGGTCGCGGGTTTTGGTGTCGCTCACGCCGTAGCGGTAGAAGCCGTAGGACCAGGTCTGCAGGCCGTCTTCGATGCCGGTGCGCCAGGGCTGGCCGAACATCTGCTCGATCTGGGCGCGGGTGGTCTGGTTGAGCTGGATCTGCCGCACCATGTGGACGTTGAAGTCCTTGCCGGCGCTGACGCAGCCGGCGAGCAGCAGACCGCAGACGAGGGGCAGGAGGGGGCGGAAGAGGGTACGGGCGTGCATGGGCTTGGTCCTTGTGGGTTGTCGGTCGGTATTCAGGAGGCCTGGGCGTCCTCCCGGTTGATGAGCGCCTTCTGGGCGGCCAGTTCCACCTTTTCGAGCAGTTCGCGCACGTCGATGGGCTTGATGCAGTAGTCGAAGGCGCCGCTCTGCATGCCCTCGATACCGGATTGCACCGAGGCGTGGCCGGTGAGGATGATCACCTCGGTGAGCGGCCAGCGTTCCTTGACCTTGCGCAGGCACTGGATGCCGTTCTCGCCCGGCATGTGCATGTCCATGATGACCACGTCGGCGGGGGCCGTGTCCAGTTCGTCCAGGGCGTCCAGGCAGCATTCGGCGACGCTGAGCCGGATCCCCCTGCGGGACAGGTGCTTGAGCATGACCTCCTTGAAATCGGGTTCGTCGTCCACCAGCAGCAGGCGGATGCGCAGGGCGGCGTCGAGTTGGAAGGCGGGTTCACTGCTCATGGCTCAGCGTGTCCTCGATCACTGGAATGAATGGGGTGCGTGGCAGCTGGTGGGCGGCGTCCGGGCGGTGCGGAGCAGCACCGGCAAAGAATACAATATTTTCGCGAAAGAACAAAAATATTTCTGCCCGTTCGGTTGAGAACCGACCCGGCCGCGCCGTTGCCATGGCAAAAAAAAGCTGCGGCAGGAACGCGCCTGCCGCAGCCGGAAAGAGTCGGGATGATGCGGGGATCAGTGTTCGAGCTTGATGCCCGCGCCCTCGAACAGGTAGAGCAGGCCGAAGCCGTACCACATGGTGTAGATCACGTAGAAGACCAGGGCGGCGATGAGCAGGAAAATCTCCTCCTTCACCGGCTTGGCTTCGACCTTGTAGTAGTTGAAGGCCGGCTCGACCGCCTTGGTCATGCAGTTCTTGACGAACTTGGCCTCGGCGAATTTCTCCGACTTGGTCATGTCCTTTTCCATGGCGGTGAGCGCCTGGTACCAGGAGTAGATGGTCTCGCGTTCATCGACCCCGTATTTCGCCCGCAGTTCCTCGCCCTTGTTGTGGTACATGGCGTCGGCGTCCTCGAGCATGATGGCGATCATCGCGCCGAAGTCCCCTTTGACCATTACTTTTTCAGCTTCCGCGGTGGCCTCGATGTTGTTGGTTGCGAACAGTTTGGCGATGACCGCGGCCGATTCCGGCGATTTCATCTTCAGGGTGGTGGTGAACTCCTGCCCCTTGTACTTCTCGGCCGCCTTCATCTGGGCCGGGATGTAGTAGGCCGAGCCCTTGGACAGCTCGTTGAAGAAATTGTCGAGGTAGTCGAGGCCGTTGACCTTCTTGTCGGTGTGCGGTGCCGGGAAGAGCGGCATGAAGATGGCGATGAGCACCGCGAAGAACGAGACGAGCAGCAGGTAGCCGCGTGTTTTCAGTTGTGCCGAAGTAGACATGATCAGTGAGCCTCCCCTGACTTGAGAACGTTGAGATTAGCGAAGAAGCAGTAGAACACCCAGACGGCGAAGGCGGTGATGATGATGAAGAACCCGCCGATGCCAATCAGGTCCACCGCCTTGATGAACCCGGTGCCGACTTCGATGTATCCCATCTTCATCAGTTTTTCCGGCAGGGCGCAGACCCGGTTGAGGAAGCCCGCGGTGACCGTGAGCGCGTAGAAACCGCGGATGGTGGTGCCGGGCACGACCTTGGTGACGATGGAGCCGATCTGGATGCCGATCAGTGAGCCGAGCAGCATGCCCATGGCCAGGGTGTAGAAGATGAAGCCGTAGATGGCGTACTGGCTGATGGCCGCGTAGCCGGCGGTGAACACGATCTGGAAGATGTCCGTGCCGACCGTGGTCATGGAGGAAACACCCAGGCCGTAGACGAACATCGGGAAGGTGAGGAAGCCGCCGCCCACGCCCATGATGGCCGCCGCCATGCCGACGATGAAGCCGCTGATCACCAGGAAGATGGCGGAGATGCGCCGGCCGCCGGGGGTGATGCTCTCGTCGAAGGTCAGCATCGGCGGGATGTTGACCGACTGCAGCCGCTTGCCCATGGGCGGGATATCCTCGGCGATCTTGGTGGCGCCCTCTTCCTTGACCACCGCTTTCTTGCGGGACTTGAGGAAGTCGCTGGTGGCGTAGAAGGCGAGGAAGCCGAGGATGACCACGTAGATCGAGGTGATGAACATGTCGCTCAGCACCGGGTTGGCGTCATAGATCTTGCGGTTGATGTAGCCGCCCGTGGTCGAGCCGACGATGGCGCCGATCAGGAAGGTGACGGCCAGGGAGACCGAGATGTTGCCCAACTTGCGGTGCAGGACCGAACCCATGATCGCCTTGGCGAAGATGTGGAACAGGTCGGTGCCCACCGCCAGGATACCCTTGACGCCGGCGCTCATCAGGGCCGGGGCGATGATGAAGCCGCCGCCCGCACCGATGCAGCCGGTGATCAGGCCGGCGCAGATGCCGACCAGGATGGAGGCGCCGAAGATCAGGTTGGTGTAGTGGGAGGGGCCGTAGGCCTGCTTGCCGCCGATGAAGCCGGGCAGGGCGCCGGCGACCGAGTCAGCGAAGGCGATGCCGCCCAGGAACACCGGGATGAGCAGCAGGCCGAGCACCAGCAGCCTTTTCCGGCTTTTCAGGATGTTGTTGGACATCTCCAATTCCCACCGGGCGTGGGCCCTGGCCCCGGCTACCATGAATTGGTTGAGATCGCGGAAAAACTTCATTGTGTTCTCCTTTGGGTTGTCGGGAAAAAAAGGGGGTAAGGGTTGCACCTCTGGTCGCGACCGTTCAGCCTGGGCGGGACATGTCGCGTTTGATCTGGGCCATTTCGATCTTTTCCTGCTGGGTCCGCTTGCGCTCGTAGGCGGCGTTCAATTTCTCGAACAGCGGGTCCAGTTCCATCGGCTTCATCAGGTAGTCGAAGGCGCCGTACTTGATGCCGTTGATGCCCGACTCCACCGAGGCGTGGCCGGTGAGCATGACGACCTCGGTCATGGGCGCCATCTTTTTGATCTCGCGCAGGGTCTCGATACCGTCGCGGCCCGGCATCTTGACGTCGAGCAGAACCACGTCGTAGTTTTTCCTGGCGATCATCTCCAGCGCCGTGTCCCCGTCCGGGGCGCACTCGCACTCGAGATCGCGTTTGGTCAGCCGCTTGGAGGTCATCTCGCGGAATTCCTCCTCGTCGTCGACGATCAGTACGCTGTACAGTGCCATGTGCATTCTCCTTTGTGTTCGGTTGTCATGCGGAGGGGAGGGTGGCCGCGGCCATCGCTCCCTGTTGTCCAAGGTTCCGGGTCCGGCCCGGTCCTCCCGGCGCGGCGGCGCCGGTGCGCGACGCGACCGCCCCGGGCGAAACGGCCGGGACCGAACCACGGCAGGGGGAGGCCGTGGCGGTCTCGAACCGTGTCGCCCGTTGCGGGGACGCTTCCCGGCGCCGCAACCGGCTGTCTGCCCGGTGTGCGCTGAAAGATACGGTCATGGGGTTCCTGCGCTGCTCCATCTCCTACCCGGCGAGGAAGAGGTCGAGGTCAATGGGGTGGTCGATGGAGAAGGCATGAACCGGGGTGGTGCCGTTGGCCATGCGGGCGATGGCCTGTTCGCGCGCCTGATCGGTGCTGTCCTTGCGCAGCAGGAAGATCACATCCGGGTTGAAGGTG
>JAGODN010000019.1 GCA_017998195.1 Desulfobulbus sp.
CGTCGTTGTTCTTCTTGAACTTGTCCAGCTCCTCGATCACCGTCATCGGCAGGACCACGGTGTTGTCGGCGAAGCAGGTGATGGCGTCGCTGTTGTGCAGGAGCACGTTGGTGTCGAGGACGAAGAACTTGCTGGACATGGTCCTCCTTGCGGCTGGCGGTCCGGGCGGGGTTAGAGGTCGAGGCCGGTGGTGTCGCGGTTGAGCACCTCGGGGCCGTGCTCGCCCACCACCACCATGTTTTCCAGGCGGATACCGCCCCAGTCGGACAGGTAGATGCCGGGTTCGACCGTGACCACCATGCCGGCGCGCAGCTTTTTGCGGTTGGCGCGGGACAGGCGCGGCGCCTCGTGCACCGCCAGGCCGACCCCGTGGCCGAGGCTGTGGCCGAAGTGGTCGCCGAAGCCGGCGTCGGCGATCACCTGCCGGGCGGCGCGGTCGACCTCAGCCCCGGTGACCCCGGCGCGGATGGCGCCGATGCCCGCCTGCATGGCGGCGCGCACCACCCGGTGGCGGTCGATGTAGGTCCGGTCGGGCCGGCCGGCGACAAAGGTGCGGGTCATGTCCGAGCAGTAGCCCCGGTGGATCAGGCCCATGTCGATGAGCACCAGGTCGCCGGCCTGCAGTTCGCGGTCCGTGGGCACGGCGTGCGGCCGGGCGGCGTTGGTGCCGAAGGCGACGATGGTGGGGAAGCTCGGCCCCTCGGCGCCCATCTCGCGCATGGTCAGCTCCAGGGCGAGGGCGATCTCGCGCTCGGTCATGCCCGGCTCGATGGTGGCGTAGACCGACTGGAACACCGTCTCGTTCAGGCGGGTCGAGGCGCGCAGCAGCTCGAGTTCGTCCGCGCTCTTCACCTCGCGCATGGCCTCGATCAGGCCGAGTTGGGGCACGAGGGTCAGGCCGCGCTTGTCGGCCATCCCGGCCAGGCGCTGGAAGGTCGAGTGGAGCAGGTAGTCGCTTTCAAAGGCGAGGCTCTGCAGGCCGAGCCGGTTGATCAGCCGTTCGAGCAGGGGCAGCAGGCCGCGGCTGTAGAGTTCGACCAGGAAGAGCTGTGCCTCGGCCTCGGCCTGGAGGGTGAAGCGGGCGTCGGTGAGCAGGTAAGGCCGGCTCTTGGCGGGGATGAGCAACAGGCCGGAACTCTCCTGGATGCCGTGGTCGGGCGCGGTGTAGCCGCTCAGGTAGCGGCGGTTGTCCGGCTGGCTGACGAGCAGGCCGTCGATGTGCCGGCGGCGCAGGCCGGACTGCAGGCGGATGATCCGATCCAGCTGTTCGTCCATGCTCAGACCCCGGTCCAGGCCTTGAGCTGGGCCTTGAACTGCTCCAGGGCCTGGCCGTACTGGCCGTCCAGGTCGGCCTCGAGGCGGGTCCACTGGTCCTTGAACTGCGGCTCCATGGTCGGGTCGATGCGGGCGGTGTCGGCCTTCATGCCCTTGCGGGCGAGCAGCTGCTCGATCTGCATGCGCATCTGCTCCTTGAGCTGGTCGTACAGCTGGGTGCGGTGCTGGCCGTACTGGTTGGCGATGGTCTGCATCTCCTGGCAGAGCGAGGCGATGTCAGCGGAGTTCGGGTTGAGTTCGACGATGCCCTGCAGGGCCCGGCCGATGCGCGCCCGGCCGTCCTCCTCGCGGGGCAGGAAGACGTTGCGCAGGAGCGATTCGAGCATGCCCCGGCGGACGGGTTCGCGGCGGGCTCCGTCCTGCTCGGCGAGCACCGCGGCGAGGCTGGCCTGCTGGCCGTTCAGGTAGGCGGCGGTGAGCTGCATGCCGGTTTTCTGGTCTTCCTCCTGGCGGATTTCGTCCGGGGTGGCGATGCCCATGCGGGCGGCCCGCTCCATGACCAGATCCATGGTCGATTTTATTCCAGCCATTGGCGGTTTCTCCTGGGGGATGAGTGGCAAGCGTACGGTTGAAGGGCGACTATAAACATTGTCCGGACAAACGACAAGCGGCGCCGTGACAGAGGCGGGCGGCAAAGAAACCGTCCAGGCCGTCGACCGGGGTGGGGTGGAAGCAGCCGGTGGCGTCCACCAGCCGCCGGGCAGGTTCGGGCAGCAGGGGGGCGGCCGGTTCGAGGCTGAAGTCCGGGTGGTGGGCGAGGAAATCGACCACCACCTCTTCGTTCTCCTCGGGTTCGAGCGAGCAGGTGGCGTAGACCAGCACCCCGCCGGGCTTGAGCAGGCGGGCGGCGATGGCGAGCAGCTGCAGCTGGTCCTGCCGGTGGGTGGCCAGATCCTCGGGCTGGCGGTTCCAGCGGATGTCCGGGTGGCGGCGGATGACGCCGGTGCCCGAGCAGGGCGCATCGATGAGGATGGCGTCGAACGGTGCTGGCCGGGTGGCGGCGAACTGGGCGAGGTCGGTGCGCAGGGCGTCGACTGATCCGCCCAAACCGAGGCGGGCGAGGTTCTCGCGCAACAGGCCGTAGCGCCGCCGGTCCGGCTCCACCGCGACCAGGGTGCCGCCGGTCGGGAGCAGTTCGGCCAGGTGGGAGGTCTTGCCGCCCACACCGGCGCAGCCGTCGAGCACCCGGCAGCGGGCGGGCAGGGGGGTGACGAGCAGGCTGGCCAGCTGGGCCGCCTCGTCCTGCACCTGGAACAACCCTTCCGCGTAACCGGGCAGGGCGGTGACCGCGCCGGGGAAGGCGGGCACGACCAGTGCGGCCGGGCTGTAGCGGCCGTTCTCGACGACAATGCCGCTCTGCGCCAGGCGGGCCCGCAGCAGGGCGCGACCGGTGCGGCGGGTGTTGGTCCGCAGGGTGAGCGGCGGCTCGGTGTTGTTGCACCGGCAGATCTCGCGGGCGAGTGCGTCGCCGTGGCGGGCCCGCCAGCGGTCGACCAGCCAGTCCGGGTGGTCGAGCAGGGGCGGTTCGGCCGCGGCCAGCACCTCGGGCGAGGGCAGGGTGGCGCGTTCGCGGGCCACGGCGCGCAAGAGGCCGTTGACGAAACCCACCAGCCAGCCCGGCTGGCCGGCCGCCTTGAGGGTGTTGACCGTGGCGTTGACCGCCGCCGACTCGGGGATGCGCGACAACAGGAGCAGCTGAAACACGCCGATGCGCAGGGTCATCAGGGTGCGCACCTTCATCTTGCGCAAGGGGTGGCGGGAGTGGCTGCGGATGATGTGGTCCAGGTACTGTTTGCGGCGCAGCACCCCGTAGACCAGGGTCTTGACCAGGCCGCGGTCGATCTCGGCCACCCGTGGCGCGGTCGCCTGGAAGAGGTGGTCCACCGGGTTGTGGGTGGTGGCCCACAGGCAGAGGATCTCCACGGCGGCGGTGCGCGGCGCGACCGGCGAGGCGTCAGGCTGACGGGGGGCGGTGGGGCTCATGGGGTGTCTGTGCCGGCGGCGGGGAAGGGGCGCGCACCGGCAGGGCGGTCCGCAGGAAAAAGAAACGGCGCGTCCGCTCCTGTGAGCGAACGCGCCGTGGATATCTGGCGTCCCCAACCGGATTTGAACCGGTGTTGCCGGCGTGAAAGGCCGGTGTCCTGGACCTGACTAGACGATAGGGACAATGCAGGGTTGTTATCTGTGGTGGGTCGTGCGCGACTCGAACGCGCGACTCTCTGCTTAAAAGGCAGATACTCTACCGACTGAGTTAACGACCCTTGAAAACGAGAGCCTCTCTCTACCCGGTCAGGGCGGGGGTGTCAATGAAAAAGAGAGCGGCACATCGGGAAATGCTCTGCGCCGGCCCCGGTCCCGGAAGGGCGGCCGCACATTTCCCGCTGGTCTGGGAACCGGTTTGCTGGTAGTATGCCCAAATTTTCGAATTCCCCTGACCGCTCTGCGCAGCGGCCGGTTTTCAGACCACGGGTGGTTATGGCATTGCTCACAGGTTCAGCCTCGTTCACGCGCTTCACCGTGGCCGGGGAACTCCCCGGCTCCTTCTGGGATTTTGTCGCCGAACGGGTGGCGGCCCACAGCTTCAAGGACATCGACGACACCATGGACGAATTCTCCATCGGCTGGGTGTCGGTGGCCGACATGTTCGACGCCGGCTTCGCCTACAGCTCCTACGCTGCCGGCGACTACGTGGCCCTGACCATGCGCATCGACGAGCGCAAGGTCACGCCGGCAGTGCTCAAGAAGTTCATCATGAAGGAGGAGGAACGGCTCAAGCGGGAGCGGCAGATCCCCCGGCTGAGCCGGTCGGTCCGGCTGGAGATCAAGGACCGGGTGCGGGCCGAACTGGTGCGGCGCGCGCCGGCCGTGCCCTCGACCTTTGATCTCGCCTGGAACCTGGCCGACAACACCCTGCTGTTCTTCTCCACCAGCAGGAAGACCCTGGCCCTGCTCGAGGACCTGTTCAAGGAAACCTTCGGTCTGTCCCTGGTTCTGCAGATCCCGTGGACGCTCGGCCAGCGCATGGCCGAGGGCGAGGCCCGACAGCGCTACGAGGAGATGCGCCCGGCCGTTCTGCTGTAATCCCATCCGGCACCGGCGCTGAGAGCGCCCTGGAGGAGCGATGCACCGACTGATCCTGCTGGTTCTTGCCGCGGCGGCCCTGCTGGGCCTGCTCCTGGTTCTCAGGCGCCGGTCCGCGCGTCGTCCCCCGGAGGCGGTTGAGCCGGCCGAACCGGCCGCCCTGCCGGAGACGCCGGAGACGGTCGAATCGCCCCGGGCTGCCGAGGCGACCGAGGCCGAAGCCGAACCGGTGGCGCCGCTCGAGGAGGAGCCCGTCCAGGCGCCGGCCGTGACCGGGACAGCGGCCGAGCCCGCCGCGGCCGTGGCGGTACCGCTGCCGCAGGGAGAACCCGGAGCCGCGGACCGCACGCCGGAACCGGCCTTCGCCGAAACCATGGAGCCGGTCGCCCCGGCCGAGACCGCTCCGGCGGAGGCGACCGCACCGCCCGTGGCGCCGGAGCCGGTCGCGGCGGACACGCCACCCGGGCCGGCCGAGTCGGGCCCGGCGGCCTGCGCCGCCCGGCTGCACCGGCTCGAGCAACAGCTGCGCGCCCGTTTGGATGAGGCTGTCGCTGACGGAGACGACCCCCAGCGCGACCGGCTGCAGCGCGCCCTGGTGCTGCTCAACGACCGGCTCGTCCACCTGGCCGACAGTTGCCGCGACGAAGCCGACTGCCGGATCCAGGCCCTGGCCCTGCTCGACGAACTGGCCGGGGATGGGGCGGACACCACCGCGGCCGCGGCCGCACGCGCCCTGCGCACGGACGACCCCGGCCCGGCGGAAGCCCTGTTCGCCGCCCTGGGCGAGGGTGCCGACCCGGTGGCCGGCCGCGCCGCCCTGCTCGGCGGCCGGCTGGCCGACGGCCGGGTGGACCTGGAGCGGGCCCTGGCCCTGTACCGGCTCGCCGTGGCGCTGACGCCGGACAACCCGGACGCCCTCCTTGTTGCCGGCCGGACGGCGCGCAGCCTCTACCACTACCGCGAGGCCCTGGACTGGCTGCACACCCGCGTCCGCCTGTACGCCGAGCGGGGTGTGGAGGATCCGGTGGGGCTCGCCCTGGCCCGGCGCGAACTGGCCTACACCTGCGTGCTCGGCGGTCAGCAGCGCCAGGCGGGGCCGCTCTACAAGGAAGCGATGACCGCCCTCGCCCGCCATCTCGGCCAGGACCACGCGGAGATGGCCGTCTGCTGGCAGCAGATCGGTGAGCTGCAGGAACTGCAGGGCGAGGACGACAAGGCGGTCACCCTCTACCGCAAGGCCCTGGCCATATTGGAGCGCCAGCGCGGGGCGGAGGATCCGTCCCTGCTGCCGCTGCTCGACCGGCTGGCGGCCCTGTGCGTGGAACTGGAACTGGAAGAGGAGGCGGTGGGCCATTACACCCGCCTGATCCGCATCCGCGAGCGCATCCTGCGGCCGGACCACCCGCAGCTGGCCCTCTGCGCTGCCAGCCTGGCCGAGGCCTGCCGCCTACTCGGCCGCTACGCCGAGGCCGAGGCCGCCTACCGCAAGGCCCTGACCGTCAACGAGGCGATCCACGGCCCGGACCACCCGGCCGTGGCCGCGGTGCTCCAGGAACTGGCCAAGCTCTGTGCCGGCCAGGGCCGCGGCGAGGAGGCCCAGGCGTTGCGCGCGCGGGCCGACGCCATCTTCGCGCGCAGCCTCGAGGCGGGGGAGCGACACACCGGGCAGGAATCCCTGACCCTGGACCTTTGAACCGCCCGACCGCGGCGCGGTGATGGAAGAAATGTATGGATCTTGTTGACCTCATTCAGGAAAAACGGTTTCTCGGGCAGGAGTTCCTCGCTTGGCTGTGGTATAAGTCGGAGGAGCGCGGCGGCAGCGTCGAGGTGCCCGGCCGCGGCGACGTGCTGGTGGTGTTCGAGAAGCACATGCTGCTCGAATACGGCGAGGGCGAGGCCAACGAGAAGGTCATCTGCCGCGGCCTGCAGACCGAGCTCAAGGAGGCCCGGGCCGGTCTCGGCCTGGCCAAGAAGCCCGAGCAGGCCCGCCTCCGCCTCGCCTGGGGCGACCACGAGTTCGGCGTGACCCTGGCCGCGGCCACCCTCGAGTTCCGCAACGTCCGCCTGCCCAAGACCGTGGACAGCAGTGACGAGGGCCGCGACGCCGAGAGCCTGGAGGGCCGCATCCTCGAACGCATCGCCCTGTTCGAACTGCTCGCCCGCCTGGTCGACGACCTGTTCGCCCTGTTCATCAACATCCGCGCCTCCCACCTGTGGAACGACGAACTGGTGCACCTCCGCGCCTGGACCAACGCCGGCGCCCACCAGGCCCAACCCTAACCCCACGGCTGCACCCATGGAATTTGAAACCGTGATCGGGCTGGAAATCCACGCCCAGATGAACACCCAGAGCAAGATCTTCTGCGGCTGCTCCACCGCGTTCGGCGCCCCGCCCAACACCCACACCTGCCCCGTCTGTCTGGGCATGCCCGGCTCGCTGCCGGTGCTCAACCGCCAGGTGGTGGAATCGGCCATCAAGCTGGGCCTGGCCACCGACTCGAGCCTGAACCGGGAGAACCGCTTCGCCCGCAAGAACTATTTTTATCCCGACCTGCCCAAGGGCTACCAGATCTCCCAGTTCGAGCTGCCCATTTGCGAGCACGGCCGGGTGGAGATCGAGGTGGACGGGCAGCGCCGGACCATCGGCATCACCCGCATCCACATGGAGGAGGACGCCGGCAAGCTCGTGCACGACGAGCGCGAACCGGTGAGTTACGTGGACCTGAACCGCACCGGCACGCCGCTCTTGGAGATCGTCAGCGAGCCGGACCTGCGCTCGCCCGCCGAGGCCGCCGCCTACCTGAAAAAACTGCACGCCATCGTCCGTTACCTCGACATCTGCGACGGCAACATGCAGGAGGGCAGCTTCCGCTGCGACGCCAACATCAGCCTGCGACCCAGGGGCGAGGACAAGCTCGGCACCCGCACCGAGCTGAAGAACATGAACTCGTTTCGCAACGTGCAGCTGGCGCTCGAGTACGAGGAGCGGCGGCAGCGCGACCTGCTCCTCGACGGCGGCGAGGTGGTGCAGCAGACCCTGCTCTGGGATCCGGACCGGGGCTGCACCGAGCCCATGCGCGGCAAGGAGGAGGCCCACGACTACCGCTACTTCCCGGACCCGGACCTGGTGCCGGTGGTCATCGACGAGGCCTGGATCGAGCGGGTGCAGGCCGGCCTGCCCGAGCTGCCCGACGCCCGCCGGCAGCGGTTCGCCGCCGCGTTCGACCTGGCCGGGGACACGGCCGAGCTGCTCACCGGGTCGCGCGAGCTGGCCGACTATTTCGAGGCCGCCCTGGGAACCTACGCCAATGCGCGCAAGCTCGCCAATTTCATCGGTACCGAACTGCTGCGCGACTACGGACCGGAGCGCATCAACGAGTGCCCGGTGCGGCCGGACCAGCTCGCCGGGCTGCTGCAGATGACCGAGGACGGCCGCATCTCCGGCAAGATCGCCAAGACCGTGTTCGCCGAGATGCTCGCCACCGGCCACGACCCGGCACAGATCGTCAAGGAGCGGGGCCTCGTGCAGATGAGCGACGAGGGCGAGCTGGCCGCCCTGGTCGCGGAGATCGTCGCCGCCAACCCGGCTCAGGCGCAGCAGTTCCGCGAGGGCAAGACCAAGGTGCTCGGCTTCTTCGTCGGCCAGTTGATGCAGCGGACCAAGGGGCAGGCCAACCCGCAGCTGGCCAACCAGCTGTTCACCCGGGAGTTGACCGGTCAGGGCTGAGATGGAGCGGGCTGAGTGGCAGCGCCGCGGCGAGGGCCATCGCCAGCGGCTGCGCGACAAGTTCCTCGCCCAGGGGATCGACGCCTTCACCGACGCCGAAATCATCGAGCTGCTGCTCACCTTCGGCACGCCCCGCTCCGACTGCAAGGAGGCGGCGCGGGAACTGCTCGCCCGTTTCGGCAGCCTGCCGGCGGTCCTCGACGCGGCCCCGGTGCAGCTGCAGCAGGTCAAGGGGGTCGGCCCGAAGAACACCTTCGCCCTGCATTTCATCCAGGGGGTGGCCCGCCGCTACCTCCGCCAGCGAGTGGTGGGCAAGGAGTACGTCCGCTCCTCCCGCGAGGTGGCCGACTACCTCATCCACTCGATGCGCGGCCTGCAGCACGAGGTGCTCACCGTGGTCTTCCTCGACGCGGCCCACGCGGTCATCGACGCGGCCGTGGTGGCCGAGGGCACGGTCACGGTGAACACCATCTACCCGCGCGAGCTGGTCAAGGCGGCGCTCGCCCGCAACGCCAGCGCCTTGGTCATCGCCCACAACCATCCCTCGGGCAGCCTCACCCCCTCCCGCCAGGACAGCGAACTGACCCGCTCGCTCTACCTGGTCTGCTCGTTCATGCACCTCGACCTGCTCGACCACCTGATCATCGGCGCCGGCGACCAGGTGTACAGCTTCGCCGACCAGGGGGTGATGGCCTCCATCCGCGAGGACTGCCGCCGCCTGCTCGGCCGCACCGGCTGATGGACCTCCGCCGCCGGGCCGGCATCTACCTGCACGTCCCTTTCTGCCGGCGCAAATGCCCCTACTGCAGCTTCGCCTCGGTGGTGCCCCGGCCGGGCCAGGTCGGCCGCTACCTCCGTGCGCTGCACGCCCAACTGCGCGCGTTGGCAGCCCTGCCGCAGGTACGGGAACTCACCTTTGCCACGGTCTTCTTTGGCGGCGGCACCCCGTCGCTCTTGGACCCGGCCGACCTGGCTGGCCTGCTTGCCGACTGCCGCAGCCACTTCGCCTTTGCCGCCGACGAGCCGGAGGTGAGCGTGGAGGTCAACCCGGGCACCATCGACGCTGCCGGGCTCAAGCGGCTGCGCCGGGCCGGGTGCAACCGGCTGTCCATCGGTGTCCAGTCCTTCGATGACCCTGCGTTGGCCGTGCTCGGCCGGATCCACTCGGCCGGCCAGGCCAGGGCCACGGTGCGGGCGGCCCGAACCGCCGGCTTCGAGAACCTGAGCCTGGACCTGATGTACGGCCTGCCCGGACAGGGTGCGGCCGGCTGGCGGGCCACCCTGGAGCAGGCGCTGGCGCTTGGTCCGGACCACCTCTCGCTCTACGAGTTGACCCCGGAGACAGGTACGCCGCTGGCCGCGGACCTCGACGCCGGGCGCCTTTGCCTGCCATCCGAGGAGGAGGTGCTGGCCATGATGGCGGTGAACGAGGCCCTGGTGGCCGCGAGCCCGCTCAGCCGCTACGAGATCAGCAACTACGCCGCACCCGGCCGCGAGTGCCGCCATAACCTCAATTACTGGAACAATGGCTGCTACCTGGGCCTGGGTCCGGGCGCCACCGCCTTCTATGGCGGCGTGCGGCGCACCGCGGCGGCTGATCCGGACGAGTACTGCCGGCGGTTCGAGGAAGGGCGGTCGGCCTGGCAGGTGGAGGAACGCCTCGACCGCGAAGCGGCCTTCCGCGAGACCGTGGTCCTGGGGCTGCGCCTGACCGCGGGCGTTGACGAGGCCGCCCTGCGCGAGCGGTTCGGTCTCGATCCGGCCGCCTACTACGGTCCGCTGCTCGAACACCTCGTCGCCCAGGGGCTGCTCGCCCGGGAAGACGGTCGCCTGCGGCTCACCCCGGCCGGGCTGCCGCTCGCCAACCGGGTGATGGCCGAGCTGGTCTAGGCGCCTCCACTTCAGCCGGAAACCACTGCATTTCCCCAATCTTCCGCTCTTGCCTTTGTCCGCCCGAAGGGGTAAAAAGAACGGCTGAACATCGCGGGCGGGGTGCGGGTCGACCACGGAACCGCCATCCGCGCCCCCTGGGTGCTCCGGCGTTTTTTGACCACCGGCCGGCCCGCACGGCCGGCCCCTTCGGGTTGTCGTTCATTCAAACAAGGAGAATCGCTATGGCAGGTTTTGTGTATCAGGATCCTTTCCCGCTCGCCAAGGATGCAACCAAATTCCGGTTGCTGGAAGGTTCCGCCAAGTACGTGTCCACCGAGACCTTCAACGGTCAGGAGATGCTCAAGGTCGATCCGGAAGGGTTGAAGGTGCTGGCCAACCAGGCCATGCGCGAGGTCTCCTTCCGCCTGCGTCCGGCCCACAACGAGCAGGTCGCCAAGATTTTTGCCGACCCCGAAGCCTCGCGCAACGACAAGGAAGTGGCCTATGCCATGCTGCGCAACGCCGAGGTGGCCGCCGACTACGTGCTGCCGGTCTGCCAGGACACCGGCACCGCCTGCGTGGTCGCCAAGAAGGGACAGAACGTGTGGACCGGCTGTGACGACGCCGAGATGCTCTCGGCCGGCGTCTACACCACCTACACCGAGGAGAACCTGCGCTATTCCCAGAACGCGCCGCTGAACATGTACGACGAGGTCAACACCAAGACCAACCTGCCGGCGCAGATCGACATCTACGCCACCCCGGGCAACGAGTACAAGTTCCTCTTCCTGGCCAAGGGCGGCGGCTCGGCCAACAAGACCTACCTCTACCAGGAGACCAAGGCCCTCCTGAATCCGGGCACCCTGAAGAAGTTCCTGGTGGAGAAGATGAAGACGCTCGGCACCGCCGCCTGCCCGCCCTACCACATCGCCTTCTGTATCGGCGGCACCTCGGCCGAGTCCTGCCTGAAGACGGTCAAGCTGGCCTCGGCCAAGTACCTCGACGGTCTGCCCACCAGCGGCAACGAACTCGGCCGATCCTTCCGCGATGTGGAACTGGAGCAGGAACTGCTGGTCGAGGCCCAGAAGCTCGGCCTCGGCGCCCAGTTCGGCGGCAAGTACTTCGCCCACGACATCCGCGTCATCCGCATGAGCCGCCACGGCGCCTCCTGCCCGGTGGGCATGGGCGTGTCCTGCTCGGCCGACCGCAACATCAAGGCCAAGATCAACAAGGACGGCCTGTGGATCGAGCAGATGGACGACAACCCCGGCCGCCTCATCCCGGCCGAGTACCGTGACCGCAAGGGCGGCCACCAGGTGAAGATCGACCTCAACCAGCCGATCAAGAACGTGCTCGCCGAGCTGACCAAGCACCCGGTGTCCACGGTGCTGTCGCTCACCGGCACGATCATCGTCGGCCGCGACATCGCCCACGCCAAGTGGAAGGAACTGCTCGACGCCGGCAAGCCGCTGCCCGACTACCTGAAGAACCACCCGGTCTACTACGCCGGTCCGGCCAAGACCCCGGCGGGCAAGCCGTCCGGTTCCTTCGGGCCGACCACGGCCGGCCGCATGGACAGCTACGTGGACCTGTTCCAGGCCAACGGCGGCTCCCTGGTGATGATCGCCAAGGGCAACCGCTCACAGCAGGTCACCGACGCCTGCAAGAAGCACGGCGGCTTCTACCTGGGTTCCATCGGCGGCCCGGCCGCGCTCCTGGCCGAGGAGAACATCAAGAAGGTCGAGTGCATCGACTACCCCGAACTGGGCATGGAAGCCGTGTGGAAGATCGAAGTGGTGGACTTCCCGGCCTTCATCCTGGTGGATGACAAGGGCAACGACTTCTTCAAGGGCCTGCTCTAACCGCAAACGCGGCCGGTCCTGACGGCGGCCGTTTCGTGAACACACGCTGGCGGGGAGGGCTCGAACCTCCCCGCCTTTTTTGCTCATACCCATGGACGACCTGAAAACTTCCGAGGCCTGGCGGATCTTCCGCATCCAGGCCGAACTGATCGACGGCATCGAGACCCTCAGCGACCTGGGCCCGGCGGTGTCCGTGTTCGGCGGGGCCCGCTTCACCGAGGACTCGCCCTATTACGACGCCGCCCGCCAGACCGCCGGCCTGCTCTGCCAGCAGGGGCTGGCGGTGATCACCGGCGGCGGTCCGGGCATCATGGAGGCGGCCAGCCGCGGCTGCTTCGAGGCGGGCGGCACCTCGGTGGGGCTGAACATCACCCTGCCGCGCGAGCAGCATCCCAACCGCTTCCAGAACCGCAGCCTCAATTTCCGCTACTTCTTCATCCGCAAACTGATGTTCGTCCGCTACGCCATGGCCTACGTGATTTTCCCGGGCGGCTTCGGCACGATGGACGAGTTTTTCGAGTCCCTGACGCTCATCCAGACCACCAAGATCCGCCGCTTCCCGGTGGTCCTCTACGGCACCGGGTACTGGCAGGGACTGATCGACTGGCTGCGGGCGGAGATGCTCACCCACGGCTGTATCGCCGCCGAGGACCTGGACCTGTTTCAACTGGTGGACACGCCCTCCGCCGCGGCCGCGGCCATCGCCTGCTACCTGGAGGAGTGCCGCCGGTACCAGGGTGAGCAGCGGCGGACCGGCATCTGAGCGGCTGTTCCACCGGATCGCCGCCCACCTCAACCCCCAAGGAGGATGACCATGACCACATCTGCCCAGGCCGCAGTCCTCGTTTCGCTGGCCGCCGACGCGCTCTCTCTCGGCGCCCACTGGTTCTACGACATGGCCGAGATCGACCGCCGCTTCGGCCGGGTGGAAGAACTCCTGGCCCCACCGCCGGACTCCTTCCACGCCGGCAAAGAACGGGGCGAGTGCACCCATTACGGTGACCAGACCCTGGTGCTGCTCGAATCCGTGGCCGCCTGCAAGGGCTTTGACCTGGCCGACTTCGCCCGCCGCTGGCAGGCGCTGTTCACCACCGGCTACCGCGGCTACGTGGACAAGGCCACCAGCGCCACCCTGGAAAACCTGCAGCGCGGGCTGGGGCCGGAAAAGTGCGGCTCCACCTCCGCGGATCTGGGCGGCGCGGCCCGCATCGCGCCGCTGGTCTGGTGGTACCGGCAGGACCGGGACCAGCTGCTCGAGGCGGTGCGGGTGCAGACCGCCATGACCCACAACAACCCGGCCGTGCTCGCCGGGGCCGCGTTCATCGCCCGCACCGCCTGGTCGGTGCTCGCAGGCGCCGCGCCCCAGGCGGCCCTGGAGGCGGCCCTGGAGGAGGGCGTGGCCGACATCGATCTGGACGTCCGCCTGCGCTCGGCCCTGGAGTCGGCCGGCAAGGACACGCGCACGGTGATCGGCCGGTTCGGGCAGATGTGCGGTATCGCCTCGGCCCTGCCGGGCGCGGTCCACCTCATCTGCTCGTACGCGGACGACCCGAGGACGGCGCTCATCGAGAACGTCCAGGCCGGTGGCGACTCGGCCGCCCGCGGCCTGGTCGCCGGCCTGGTGCTCGGCGCCCGCCATGGCGTTGACGCCGTCCCCGGCGGCTGGCTCACCGGCATGCAGCGGTACGACCGCCTGTTCGAGCTGCTCGAGGCCTGAGCCCGCGGGCTGCGCCATCGCCTCCGACCCTGCCGGAGAAACCACAACGTAACACCCCGGCGGCCACAGAAACTCGTTGACGCCGGGGTGGATTGCCTTTAAAAGAAGGTTTTCCGGGTCGATAAAAGTTCTCAATCTTCACCGCCTATGGACAGCCGCCCCTCCCAGACCGCATTCCGCCGGTTCGAACAGATCTGCAAGGCCGCGGGCCTCAAGGTCACCCAGCAGCGCCTGGAAATCTACCGGCAGCTGCTCAAGGCCAAGGACCACCCGGCCGCCGAGACCCTGTACACCCGCCTCGCCCGACGGCTGCCCACCCTCTCCCTGGACACGGTCTACCGCACCCTGGCCACCTTCGAACGGCTCGGCCTGGTCCACCGCCTGGAAACCAC
>JAGODN010000271.1 GCA_017998195.1 Desulfobulbus sp.
GCCCTACACGGTGCGCATCCGCCGCGGCGACACCCTGGAGGCCGCCGACAACAGTGCGGTGGTGGCGGATATCCTCAACTACGGCACGGACCGACAGGGCCCCACCGGCAGGATCGTCGAGATCCTCGGCGACCCGAAGAGCGCCACCGTGCAGATCCGCATGGCCATGCTCCGCTTCGGTTTGCAGGGGAGCTTCCCGGCCGAGGTTCTGGCCGAGGCGGCGGCGCTCGATGCAGCGCACGCGCTGGCCGGCCGGCTCGACCTGCGCCACGTGGCCCACGTGACCATCGACGGCGAGACGGCCCGCGATTTCGACGACGCGGTCTGTGTCGAGCGGACCGAGACAGGCTACACCCTGTACGTGTCCATCGCCGACGTCAGTCACTACGTGCCCGTGGGCTCGGCCATCGACCGGGAGGCCTACCGCCGCGGCACGAGCACCTACCTGCCCGACCGGGTGCTGCCCATGCTGCCCGAGCGACTGTCCAACGACCTTTGCAGCCTAGTGCCCGACCAGGACCGGGCAGCCTTCACCGCCATTCTCAGCTTCGATGCCGACGGCCGTCGCACCGGCCAGCGCTACGCCAAAAGCCTCATCAAGAGCCACCGACGGTTCACCTATACCACCGTGCACCAGCTCACCTACCTGCGTGACCCCGAGGTCCGTCGGGCCCATGCCGGGCTGGCGCCCATGCTCGACCACGCCCGGCAGCTGGCGGCCCTGCTCAAGAAGCGGCGGATCGAACGCGGCAGCCTGGAATTCAACCTGCCCGAGGCCGAGGTGCGCCTCGACGGCGAGCGGGTGGCCGAGGTGCGCCTGGGCGAGCGCAACGAGGCGCACATGCTGGTCGAGGACTTCATGCTCGCCGCCAACGAGGCGGTGGCCGAGTCCCTGTCCCGGGCGGGCCGGCCGGTCCTCTACCGCATCCACGAGTACCCGGACCTGACCAAGCTCGAGACCTTCACCGAGGCCGCCCGGGCCATGGGCCTGCAGCTGCCCAAGGCCCCGATCAACCCGGCCTGGTTTGCCCGGGTGCTCGCCCAGGCGCACGCAACCTCCTCCGAGTACGTGGTCAACACGCTGTTGCTGCGGACCATGCAGCAGGCCCGCTACTCCCCGGAAAACGCCGGCCATTTCGGTTTGGCGGCGGATTTCTACCTCCACTTCACCTCGCCCATCCGCCGCTACCCGGACCTGGTCGCCCACCGGGTGCTGCAGGCGCAGCTCGGCGGCGAGGCCGCTGCCAGCAGCCGCCTGCCCTTTCCGGCGCGGGAATCCAGCTTTGTCGAGGCGGGCGTGCACCTGTCGCAGTGTGAACGCAAGGCCATCGAGATCGAGCGCAACGTCCACGCCCGGCTGTCCGTGCTCTTCCTGTTCGACCGGGTGGGCGAGACCTTCACCGCGATCATCTCCGGGGTCACCACCTTCGGCCTGTTCGTCGCCCTGGAGGAGGTGTTCGTCAGCGGCAGCGTGCCGCTCAAGACCATGACCGACGACTATTACCTGTTCGACGGCCGCCGTTTCCGCCTGGTGGGCGAGTCGAGCAACCGGATCTACCAGCTCGGCCAGCGGGTCGAGGTCCGGCTCGAACAGGCCGACCTGGCCACCCGCCGGCTCACCTTCGCCCTGCTCGGCGAGGCTGCTCCCGCAGCGGTTGCCGGCAAAAACAGCTGAGCCGGGCGGCCCGCCGGCAGGCCGTGGTTTTTCTTGACGAACCCCGGCAATTCAAATAAACAACCCCATTTGAGCCGCACCGGCCAGGCCGGGTTCGCTCCTTCTTGCTCATCCCTTTTCGCTGAGGCGCTACCATGGAAGACACCAGCTGGATCTCGGGCATCTTCGCCAACCCCTTTCTCCGCGGCCTGCTCGTCGGCCTGTTCATCGCCCTTGTCCTCTGGGTCCGCGGCCTGTTCAAGGTCCGGGATCTGAACGGCAGCCTGAAGAAACTGCGCGAGCACCTGCACACCAAGCTGGAGATCGATTCCGCCGAGAACGAGCGCCGCAAGGGCGAGATGGACAAACTCCGCCAGGAGCGCGACAACCTGCGCAACATGGTGCAGGTACTCAACCAGAAGCCCGGCCGCCAGGAACTGCGCCAGGTCCAGGTCTACCAGAAGGCCATCGAGACCATGTTCGAGCGGTCGCCGGGGTTCGCGCCGGCCTGGCAGATCACCGTGAAAGAGGCGGAAGAGGAGATCAAGCGCGCCGAGCGGGGCATCATCCCCTTCTTCAAGCGCATGACCGGCAGCGGTTCGACCTCCACCGACAAGGGCGGCAAGAAGCCGCTGGAACTGGAACAGTCCAGCGGTCATTGAGCACGTCTCCGCCCGCACGATGAGGGACGCGCACGTCCCGGCCGGGGGACTCGACCAGGCCGGCATCATCCTGGTGCGGCCGAAGTACCCGGAAAACATCGGCGCCTCGGCGCGGGTGGCCTGCAATTTCGGCATCACCCGGCTGACCGTGGTCAGCGACGAGGAGCCGGACGAGGAGCGCATGCTCAAGATGGCGACCCACAAGGCCGCCCATCTGATCCGCACCATGCGCCGCTGCCGGACCACCGCCGAGGCGGCCGAACCCTACCACGCCATTGTCGGCACCACCGCCCGCCAGGGCCGGCGCCGGCCCGAGGACCGGACCCCGCGCGAGGCCATGGCCGAGATCCTGCCGCTCGTCGCCGCCGGTCGCATCGCCCTGATGTTCGGGCCGGAAAGCACCGGCCTTGCCAACGAGGATCTCGACCTCTGCCAGTACACCTCGACCATCCCCACCGCCAACTTCGCCTCGCTCAACCTCGCCCAGGCGGTGGCCATCCACTGCTACGAGTTGCACACGGCGCTCCACCCCCACCCCTTTGCCGCTGTCCCCAAGTCGGAACTGGCCAACTCGTTTGAACTCGAGGGCATGTACGCCCACATCGAGGAGGCCCTCGCCGCCCTGACCTTTCTGCACGACACCAACCGCGTCTACTGGATGCGCAACGTCCGCCAGTTTCTCAGCCGGGTGCGGCTGAAGAAAAAAGAGGCGAGCATGATCCGCGGCATCTGCCGCAAGTTTCTCTGGTATGCCGGCAAACGGCCGGCAGCGGCGAACATGGAGGAGACCTCGCCCTGAGACGGCTCAGAGTCCGGCCAGCGGGCAGGTGTCGCAGTCGGGGCGCTGTTTTTTGCAGAAGCGGTTGCCCACCCGCACCAGCAGGGCGTGGTACTCGTTGAACAGGTGCGCGTCGGCCTCCAGGTTGTCCATGAACAGTTCCTGGATGTCGCTGTAGCCGGCGTTCTCGTCGATCAGTTGGTGGCGGCTGAGGATGCGGTGGGTATAGGTGTCGACCACGAACACTGGCTGGTTCGCGGCGTAGAGCAGGATGGAGTCGGCGGTTTCCGGGCCGATGCCCTTGACCGCGAGCAGCTGCTGGCGCAGGTCGGGCAGCGGCTGGCCGAGGAAGGTTTCGAGGTCGCCCTGGTGGGAGCGGTCGATGGCGCCCAGCAGGTTGTGCAGCCGGCCGGCCTTGATGTTGTAGTAGCCGGCCGGGCGAATGTATTCGGCGAGCAGCCCGGTGGGCAGTTCGGCGAGTTTGTCGGGGGCGAGCAGGCCGGCCCCCTTGAGATTGTCGATGGCCCGCTCGACGTTCTTCCAGCTGGTGTTCTGGGTGAGAATGGCGCCGACCATCACCTCGAACGGGCTGTCGCCCGGCCACCAGCCCTGTGGACCGAGGCGGTCGTACATCCGCCGGTAGAGTTCAAGGAGACGATCGGCGGTGGCCATGCGGGCTCGGAGCAGGTGCGGCCGGGCTCAGTCGCCCAGGCAGATGCCGATGTCGCGGGCGGTCTGCACCTTGTCGCTGTCCAGGTCGATCTTTTTGCGCCGACGGATGGCCTCGGCGATGGGCACCGAGGTCATGTTCGGCGGCACCCAGGCGACCATGTGGTCGAAGATGCGCTGTTCGGCCAGGCGCACCGCGGCGGCGCCGAAGCGCAGGGCCAGCAGCCGGTCGA
>JAGODN010000270.1 GCA_017998195.1 Desulfobulbus sp.
TCACCCTTTTCCCGGACACCAGCGGCGTGCTCAACGGCCCGCTCTCCGGCGAGTACCACATGTTCCCCGAGGGCGGGGTGACCGTGGCCGAACTGAAAGGATGCGGTGACGCCATCGGCACCCTGGGCCTGGGCGAATGGTGTTCGGCCGACGCGGCCCGCCTGCTCGACACCAAGTGCAAGGTGCCCTGCCGGATCCTGGACCTGCCCATCGGACTCAAGGCCACGGACCGGTTCATCGACGCGCTGCGCACGGTCAGCGGCACCGTGGTGCCGGAGGCCGTCAACCATGAACGCGGCCAGCTGGTGGACCTGATCTCGGACATGCACCAGTACTTCTACCAGAAAAAGGTGGCCCTGTTCGGCGACCCGGACCAGCTGATCGCCATGACCGAGTTCCTCGTGTCCATCGACATGTGGCCGGTGCACCTGGTCACCGGCACCCCGGGCAAGCGGTTCGAACGGCGCATCCGCGAGCTGACCGAGGGGTTGCCCTTCACGGTGAACGTCCGCGCCCGCGGCGACCTGTTCCTGCTGCACCAGTGGATCAGGAACGAGCCGGTGGACCTGTTGATCGGCAATACCTACGGCAAGTACATCGCCCGCGACGAGGACCTCCCCTTTATCCGCTGGGGATTCCCGATCCTGGACCGGCAGGGGCACCAGTACTTCCCCACCGTCGGCTACAAGGGCGGCCTGCGCTTCCTGGAAAAGGTGCTCGACGCGCTCCTGGACCGCCAGGACCGGGACGCGCCGGAAGAAAAGTTCGAGCTGGTGTACTGACCCCCGAGCCCTGTCCGGCGGTGGGCCGTGTGGCCGCCGCCGGATTCCCCCTGTCCACGGAGCCGAACCATGAGTGTCATGCCCCTCTCCAGCGTACCCGGTTGTCCCGCAGCGGCCCACGCGGCCGAACCGCCCGGGTGCATTCTGCCGGTCGCGCCGCAGGCCGTCTGCCGGCTGCGGTATGCCCGGGAAAACCAGACCCGCCAGGCCTTGAACCCCTCCGAGGTCATAGCCGAGATCGACCGCTGTCCCGGTCTAACCCGGGTGGAACTCGACGGCCCCGGTGACCCGCTGGCCTCCATGGCGACAACGCTGGCCACCGTGGCCGTGCTCAGGCAGCATCGGCCCGGGGTGACCATCGGCCTCGTCACCGTGGGCCTGCAGGCGGCGGAGCGGGCGGCCGAACTGGCTGCGGCCGGGGTTGGAAGCGTGACTCTGCTGGTCGACACCCTGGATGCGGCCACGGCAGAGCGACTCTATGCCTGGATTCGTCCGGGCAAGAAGAACGTCCCGTTACCGGAGGCGGTGCTCGTGCTGCTGGACGCACAGGCCCGGGCGGTGCCGGCCCTGGCCGCCGCCGGCCTGGCGGTGACCATCCGCACCACCGTGTATCCGGGCGTCAACGCCCATCAGATCCCGGCCCTGGCCGAAACCCTGGCCGAATTGGGGGCAACCGCCCTGCACCTGGTGCCGTTTCTGCCCGATCCTGGCCGGACCGACGAGCCGCGGCCGGCAACCCGGGTGCACATGGAAGAGCTGGCCAAACTGACCAGCCGATTTGTGCCAACCACCTCTCTGGTCATGGAGGTGGCCGATTGCGGCTGTGACTGCGGCCCGCGCTGCGGCACGGGCGCCACCTGCGGCTGCGGCGCCATCGCCCCGGTGCAGACCGATCTGCCGCAACCCACCCGGGAGCGGCCCCGGGTGGCGGTGGCCAGCGCCACCGGCATGGCGGTGGATCTCCATCTCGGCCAGGCCCGCACCCTGCTCATCTACGGGCCGCGGGAGGACGGCCTCACCTGCCTGCTGGAGACGCGGCCGGCGCCCGAGCCGGGCAGCGGCGAAGCCCGCTGGCAGCAGCTGGCCGAAACCCTGCCCGACTGCTTTGCCCTGCTCGCGGCCAGCGCCGGCCTGCGGCCGCGCGAAGTACTGGGCCAGCACGGCATCCGCGTCCTGGTCGGCGAACAGGACATCGAGGGCACGGTGGAGGTGCTCTACGGCGGCGGCAAGAAACAGCAATGCAAACAATAACGCGTGATTATTCAACGCACAGGAGGAGTGGAACATGGCTGTCCCCGAACGGCAGATTCTCGTCTGTCAGAGTTTCCGCAGCACAGGCGAACCCAAGGGCATCTGCCACAAGCAGACCGACGGGTTCCTCCAGTATCTCGAAGAGGAGATCCTCGACCGTGGCCTGGACATCCAGGTCACGGCCACCGGCTGCCTCAAGCAGTGCGAACAGGGGCCGATCCTGGTGGTCCAGCCGGACAACTGGTGGTACCGGGGGGTGAGTTCCACCGCCATCCTCGACGCCATCCTCGACGCCATCGAGGAGGGTGAGCCGGCCCGTGACCACCTGATCGGGTAGGCAACAGTGCCCCCGAAGGAGCGCCTCACCGTGCGCGCGGCCCGACAGGAGGAACTGGAACCCATGGTGGCGCTGCTGCGACTGCTGTTCGCCATCGAGGCGGATTTCCGGTTCGATGCGGCCAGGCAGCGGCGGGGGCTCGGGCTGCTCCTTCAGGACGACCGGGCCAGGGTGCTCGTTGCCCGAGTGAACGGCCGGGTGGTTGGAATGTGTACAGGCCAGGTGGTGATTTCGACTGCGGAAGGGGGGCCGGCGCTCCTGGTCGAGGACGTGGTGGTCGCCCCGGACCACCGGGGCCGGGGCATCGGCCGCGCCCTGCTGACCGCCCTGACCGATTGGGCTAGAGGCCGCGGAGTGCGCCGGCTGCAGTTGCTCGCCGACCGTGGCAACGGGCCGGCGCTCGCCTTTTACGACCGGCTCGGCTGGCGGGCCACGGCCCTGGTCTGCCGGCGGCTGACCCTTTGACCGGGCGCGGTGCGGCCGCGTCCACCATCCTCAGGAGGCGGTCCCATGACGAGCATGATCCCGCAATCCCTGGTGGCCCTGGCTGACATCCGGCCCCGGGCCATCGACGACTGGGCCCAATACCGGCTGGAGGGCGAGCAGTTCCTGCGTCTGGCGGAACAGGCCCACCATCGGCAGAAAAAGGCCTTCACCCCCACCATCCTCTACAACCTCGTGACCATGGCCATCGAGAAACTGGTCATGGCCGCGCTCATGCGCTGCGGCCGCCTGCCCGACAACCACACCCTGCACGACCTGGTCGCGGCCCTGGAACGCTGGCTGCCGGAGACGGTCCGCGGCCTGGCCGGACCGCTTTGCGAGCTTGACAGCTTCCAGGACATCTGCGATCCGTACGCCGGCACGATAACCGCCCCCTCTCGAAGGGAGGTCGAATCCATGCTCATCCTTGCCCGAAAACTGGAGGAACGCCTTGCCATGGGCACGGTCGTACCGCCAAAAGAGCACAGGGAGCGTCCCTGAGAGTTCCCGCGGCGATCGACGGGCGGTTGTAAAGGGGTTCGCAGTGACACTGTACAAGCTGTTCCAGGATGTTGACGAGTAACCGGTACTGGCGACTCGTTGTCACTGCCCCTTGACCTTCTCTGAAGCGCCACTTCCCGCAATCCAGCCGTCTTCCAAGGGTGGTTCGGGCCATTTGTGCAAAAAGCGAAAACAGGCGATGCGAGTTGTTACCGCTTCCTGGACGCTGAACAAACAGCCTGATACCAGCGTGGCGCCAAACGAACCTGCGAACCACGCTCAAGGAGCACACCATGCAGCGACTGACAACCCTTGTTCTGACCATTGCCGTCTCCCTCGTGCTGACCGCCTCACTCCTCCAGGCCGCCGATGAGATCCGCATCTCGGTCCCGGCCAGCATGACCGATGCGGTCAGGGAACTGGCCGCCCAGTTCACCGCCTCCGGCCACCAGGTCACGATCGTGCCCAACTCCGGCCCCTCCGGGACCCTGGCCAAGCAGATCGTCGAGGGCGCGTCGGCCGACCTGTTCATCTCGGCCAACCGGAAATGGATGACCTACCTCCGCGACGAGCAGCGGATCGATCCGCAGAGCGAAAAAATCCTGGCCGCCAACACCCTGGTGTTCGTCGGCGCGAAGAATC
>JAGODN010000272.1 GCA_017998195.1 Desulfobulbus sp.
CTGGGCCGGGCCGTTCTCCTCGGCCCCGGTCAGGGCCGGCGCCAGCCCCCGGCGGGCATGCAGGCTCGCCTCGATGCGGTCGTCCGCCAGTTCGTCGTCCACCGGGTGAATGGCCTCGGGCGGCAGAACCTCGTCGGGGTACTGGATGTCCGCGGACTCCATCGCTGGCATGGCCTCGGTGGCAAAGAGGTTGTCCAGTTCCGCGGCCAGGTCCTGATCGGCGGGTTCGGCCGCGCCGCCGGCCGTGTCCAGTTCGATGGGAAAGGCTGCGGCCAGTGCCTCCGAGTGGTCCGCCTCGACCTCGGCCGGGCCGGGGAACGGCTCCTCGACAATGTCCGCGGCCGCCGCCGGTCCGCTGATCTCGCCCACCACCCGGTCGATCCGCGCCTCGTCGATGACCGCCTGGCCGGGGCTGGCGATGAGCAGCTTGAGGTGGTCGAGACGGTTGATCTGCTCGGTGATGATCTCCCGGGCCCTGGTCTCGTCGAGAGCGGCGGATTCGTCGCCGGCAATCCGCTCCAGGGCCTCGGCAAAGGAGTGGAGCAGGGCGAACGCCTCCGGGTGAGCCTCGGCCCGCTGCTCGCCGATGTACGCGCCGATTGCCTGCAGCCCCTGGATCAGCACCAGGGCCAGCCGGTTGTCGGCCACCTGGGTGCGGAAGCCCTCGAGGCTGGCCGTGTACTGGGCCAGGCTCTCCTCGGTCACCTCCCAGTCCAGGCTGAGAATGGCCGCCTTGAGCAGCTTGCGGTGGTCGCCGCCGGTCTCGACCGGTGCCGGCGCCGCGGCGCTGGGCGGAGCCGCGGGGGTGCCGGTGGCCTCTTCCTCGCCCAGGGCGATCTGGTACTGAAGGATCTTGAACTTGCGGATATCGACCTTGAGGATGCGGGTGATCTCTTCGCCGGAGAGGTTCGGCGAACTCACGGTCTTTTCGAAGTCGTAGAAAAAGGTGAGCAGCAGCTTGATGGCGTTGGGGTGGGCGTAGGCGCCCTTGCTGCGGATGTAGCTGCCGATCTTGCCCAGCCCCTGGAGGTAGACCTCGGCCACCTTGTCGCCCTGGTAAACCGATTCCAGGTTGGCCACCTCGTCGGCCAGTTCCTGGAGGATCTCGTCGGTGATCTCCCAGTCGAGCGACAGGATGATCGATTTCAGCCGGGTAAGCGGCGACGACTCTTCGCTGGTGAATTCGAACAGGTCGACGTCCTGGGTGTCGAAGGACTCGTTGGCGAACAGCGTCAGGTCCTCGAATTCGTCGATGTTGTAGATTTGGTCGCGTTTCGTTTTCTTCATAGCCCGCCTCTTGTGAGGACTGTCGGGAACCAGCGGCTACATCAGCTTCTTCTGGATGGAGATGACCGTGGAAGAGATTATTTTTTTCAACGTTTCAGGAACGTTGTATCCGGTGAGGGCACTCGCCTCGAAGGTCGGCACCTTGAGCTTGCTGTTCAGGTCCTTGTCGAGCACCGAGGTCGGCAGGACCGGGATGCCCTGGTTGCGCAGGTCGACCTTGTTGTACTGCAGCACCAGCGGAATCCGGAAGATCGACTCCTTGTAGTCCTGCAGGTTCTCGTGCAGCTGGTTGAGCGAGCGGATGTTTTTCTCGCGCATCTGCTCCTGGGCGTCGGCCACGAAGACGATGCCGTCCACGCCCTTGAGCACCAGCTTGCGGGTGGCGTTGTACTTCACCTGGCCGGGCACCGTGTACAGCTGGATTTTCAGGTCGTAGCCCTTGATCTGCCCCATGTTGAAGGGGAGGAAGTCGAAGAACAGGGTGCGGTCGCCGTGGGTCTTGAGGCTGATCATCTCCGACTGGATCTGCCGGGAGAACTTGCGGTTGATGTACTCGAGGTTGGTGGTCTTGCCGCCGCGGCCGGGGCCGTAGTAGACAATCTTCACCTGGACGATTTTTTCCCTGAGATTGATGAAGCTCACGATCGCTCTCCTGCCGCCCGGCGGGTGGCGCGTGGGCGGCGAACCGCGCGGCGCGGCCCGGGACCGGGATCCCGGCTCACTTGCGGTTCCAGATTTTCTTGATGCGCTCGATGGTCTCGACCACGTTGAGCCGCAGGAAGCCGAGGGAAATACTCTTGCCGAACATGGTGATGAGCAGCAGTTCGTCGTCGATCTTGGAGAAGTGGATGTTGCACTCCGTGCCCTTGTGGAAGAGCAGGGAGAACTCCTGCTCGCCCACCAGCTTGGCCATGGCGTCCACGGTGGCGAAGTTGCCGGCGGCCAGGGCGGCGAAGGAGTAGACATCGTACTTGGAGGTGCCGTTGTCCTTGGCAGTGATGATGTTGCCGGCCATGTCGATGATGATCACACAGTCGACCCCGATCTTGATGAGCTTTTCCGTCAGGATTTCGTCTATCTTTTCAAGTTGTTCCTGGCTGACGACCCCATAGTTCATATAGCTACCTCGTAGGCTCTGCAAAGTGTTGATGACGAAGAGGCGGCCGCGGCGTCAGACCCGCGACCGGGGGGACGGCTCCGCCGCCCCGGATCCTGGCTGGAAAAGCGCTGCAAAAAGGCGGGCGAACAGGCCCGCCGTACCGACTACATTTCTGATATCGGGAGTATACGCGAGAACCCGGTGGAGATGAAGCGGTTTTTCCCGGGTCACGGATTTTTGCCCGGCGCTAGTGCCTGTCCATGGGGCCGAGCTTCTCCTTGAACCGCTGGTTCACGGCGTAGACAAAGGCGAGCAGCTCGGCCACGGTCTGGTAGAGTTCGGCCGGGATGGGCGCGCCCACCGGGATGCGGGCGAGCAGTTCGACCAGGTCCGCGTCCTCGGTGATGTGCACCCCCGCCTCCCGGGCCGCGGCGATGATCCGCTCCGCGGTCAGGTTGGCGCCGCTGGCCACCACCCTGGGGGCGGCGCCGGTGGCGCGGTCGTAGAGCAGGGCCACCGCCTTTTTCGCCTTCGGCTCGTCAGTGGCCATGGTTCCGCGCTCTCTTCATGCCCGGGTGTCCACCATGCCGGTGACCCCGCGGACGATCCGTTCGAGCAGCGAGCCGACCGGCTCGCGCGCGCCGACCAGGAACTGCACCGAGGCCGGCGCCTCGGTGCTCAAGCGCTGTTCGAGTTCTCCCCGGTGGTCGGCCAGAAAGCGTGCCCGCTCGCTGTCTTCGGCCAGGAAGCGCACGGTCAACTGGCCGTCCGCCTGGTGGACGCTGATCTGCAGGTTGCCGAGCCCTTCCAGCCGCAGGTGCAGCTCGCAGCGCTGGTGGGCCGGTTCGTCCCCCTGCCGGTCCGGGTCATGGCCCCGGTCCGCGTCGACCAGCAGGTAGCCCTGGTCGAGGAAGGAGAAGGGCAGGGGCAGGAAAAAGAGCGACTCCCCGGCCAGGCGGATCTGCAGGAGTTGGAACAGCTCGATGGAGCGGACCAGCTGGTCCGCCTGCACCGTCCCCCGCTCCCCGGCCGGCAGCTGCTGGCCGAGTTCGAGCAGGGCGAACTTGAGGGTGCGCACCGCCTCCTCCTGGCGGCCCTCGGCGAAGAGCCGCTCCAGGTTCACGCCCAGCCGGTCGATGACCTCGTGCAGCTGGGTGCCGTCCACCATTGGCCGCGGCGCGGCGGCGACTCCGGCGGATTCCAGCTCGGCCAGCAGTCCGACCAGCTGTCCGAGCGGTGTGCTGCCGGTCGCGCCGGTGTTCGCCAGCAGGGGGAGCAGGGCCGCGGCGAGGCGCTGGGCGGACCCGGCCTCGGCCGTGGCGGCCAGGCCGGCGAGCGCTGCCGGGTCGAACCCCGCGGGCAGAAGCGCCTGGCCCGCCCCCGGCCGGGCGGCCAGGTCGGTGAACAGGCTGGCCAGCGCCGTGGCCCGGGCCGCAGAATCAGGGGTGAGCGTGCCTCCCCGGGCGAGTTGGCCCAGCCGGGTGCCGATCTCGGCGAGCAGGGCGGTTCGCTCATCCCCAGGCGCACTGGTGAACAGGGCCGCGGTGCGGCCGAGCAGCCCGCCGAGCGCCTGGTTC
>JAGODN010000273.1 GCA_017998195.1 Desulfobulbus sp.
GCACGCGGGGACTCCCTCGCGGAACAGGCGGAAACCGCTGAGCGCCAGTGGGCTCGGCGGGGTATACGGGGACCAGGCCACGTGAATGGCGGCGGTAATGGCGGCCGTGGCCAGGCTTGGCAGCAGGCAAAGAAAACAGGGGAACAGCCAGAGCAGTGGGCGATACATGGGATGAAATCGATGAAGCGAAAGGGAAGTTGCTGAAAAAGGGACGTTCACTGACTCCCGTTCGCGCCGTCAGAGACGGCTGTGCCCGCAACAACAGGGCGCTGACGGTCTGTTTGGCCCGGCAGTCGAATCACGACCGGGCAAACAGGCGGGACAGGGACGCGAGGCAGAGAGAAAACAGTCGGAAGAGAGGGAACAAAAAGACCAGAGCAGGATGCGTGCCAGTTCGGGATTATCGGCACGGCACTTGATCACCGCCAAGGGGTGGTATTTTTCCTTGTTCTTTCAGGGGAAAAGAGCGGCGCGGGGCGGTGGTCGACGGTGGGGATGGCGGCTCGGAGGGCCTGAACCGTGGCAGTCCGCTGCGGGAAGAAAAGGAGAGCTGTCTCCTGGAGGCGACGGCAGTGTTGCGACGGATAACGAGGCCGTTCTGCGCTTTCGTTCCTCCCGGCCGGCGCCGCCCGGGTCGGGCCTAAACGCTGTCGTTTCCGGAGGTTCACATTGTGGGAGTGGTCGGACGGCGTGGCCGCCTGCCCGGGTTGGGCGATGCGCCTGCCGGATTCGTTGCGGCGCAGGGGGGCATGGCCAGAACATACTGACTCCGGAAGGCGACAGCTGTTCTTCCGGAAAGAGGCGGGACGCCGTCAGTCCGCCCCTCTTTCCAGGTTGCGGCAGGCGCGGAAGAAGCGGGCCGCCACCTCCGGGGTGCGGCCCCAGTGGAGGTGGACGTAGCCGGCGAGCACGTTCTCGTGCAGGTAGCCCTCGGCCCGGCCGTGGTCGAGGCGGAAGGCGGTGGTGGCGGGCAGCTCACCCTCGAGGGTGGAGTAGTGGAACTCGTGGCCGGCGAGCACGGTGCCGGCCGGGCCGAGCCAGGTGTCGCGGGTCAGCGTCGGCTGCCGGTAGCCGAGGCTGGCGAGCCGCTGCTGCATCCGCGCCCGGCAGGGAAAGATGCCGACCATGGGGTGTTCCCGCCCCTCCAGGTCGATGAGTCCGCGGGTCAGGTACATGAAGCCGCCGCACTCGGCCAGCACCGGCCGGCCGCTGTCGGCAAAGGCGCGGATGGCGGCGCGCAGGCTGGTGTTGGCGGCGAGGCGTTCGCCGTGCAGTTCCGGGTAGCCGCCGCCCAGGTAGAGCCCGCCGAGATCCGCCGGCAGGTGGTGGTCGGTCAGCGGGCTGAAGAACACCAGCTCCGCCCCGGTCGCACGGAGCAGGTCGAGGTTGTCCTCGTAGTAGAAGCAGAAGGCCGCGTCCCGGGCCACGCCGATACGCACCGGTCCGTCTTCGGGTGCGGCCACGGTGGGGAAGGCGTCGGTCACCGGCTGCCGGTCCGCGGCCAGGGCGAGCAGCCGGTCCAGGTCGAGGTGGTCCTCGGCCAACCGGGCCAGTTGCTCCAGGCCGCCTGCGCCGAGCGGCTGCTCCTCGCCCATGTGCAGCCCGAGGTGGCGCGAGGGGATGGCCACCTCGGCCCGGCGCGGCACCAGGCCCAGCACCTCGGGCCGGCAGTGGCTGCGGATGGCTGCGGCCACCATCTCGCCGTGACGTTCGGAGCCGATGCGGTTGGCCACCACCGCGGCTACGCGCACCTCCGGGTCGAGGGTATCGAAGCCCTTGACCACCGCGGCCACGCTCTCCGCGGCCGAGCGCACGTCCACCACCAGCACCACCGGCAGGCCCAGGGTTTTCGCCAGGCTGGCGGCCGAGCCCAGGTCGCCGTCGAACAGCCCCATCACCCCCTCGACCACGCTGCAGCCCTCCGCCGGCGCGTGGCGGGCAAAGGTGCGGCGGACGAACGCCGCGCCGCACATGCGCACGTCCAGGTTGCGCGACACCCGGCCGGTGACCAGCCGGTGCAGGCTCGGGTCGATGAAGTCCGGGCCGCACTTGAAGGGCTGCACCCGCACCCCGCGCCGGGCGAGCGCGGCCATCACCGCCAGGGTGACGGTGGTCTTGCCGCAGCCCGAGTGGGTGCCGGCGATGAGCAGTCCGGGCTGGCGCATCACAGGCCGGTGATCCCGTTCTGGTCGTAGTCCGGGTAGAGCAGCGATTTGACGAAGCCGATGGTCTGGATGAGGGCCATGGTCGGCTGGGCGATCAGTTCCTCGTCGACCAGGAAGATCTGCCGCTTGCGCACCGCGGGGATGGCCTTGAAGCCCGGCTCGCGGAGGATGTCGTCCACGCTTACCGGGTTGGTGCGGCCGCTCTGGGCCAGGTAGAGGTCGATCTGGTCGGCCTTGGCGAGCAACCGCTCCCGGCCGTAGGCGGCGAGCGGCGTCTCGCGCAGCCGCTCGGCGTCGGCGGCCACGTTGACCCCGCCGGCGGACTCGAGCACGAACATGGCCAGCGAGGCGGGCGCGAAGGTGTGCAGCGGCCGGTGGGCCGCCTCGAAGTACACCCGCTTGCGTTTTTCCTTCGGGATCTGGCGGACATCGGCGGTGATCGTGGCCAGCTTACGGGAAAACGTTTCGATCATGGTGCGCGCCTCGCGTTCGCGGCCGGTGAGCTTGCCCAGAGCCTCCCAGTAGGCGAACAGCTGCGAGGCCTTGGCCGGCTGCAGGGAGAGCACGCGGATGTTGCGTTGCTCCAGGGCCCGCACCAGGGCCGGGCAGTCGCGGCTGATCTGCGGGCGGATGAGCACCAGGTCGGGCTTGAGAGCCACCACCCGCGCCGGGTCGTCGTCGCAGGCGATGCGCGGCCGTTTCCCCGGCAGGGGGTCGTCGGCGGACACGGCCAGGATCTCCCGGTCCAGGCCGAGTTCGACCAGGTTGGCGGTGTGCGCCGGCCAGAGCGAGACGATCCGCTGGAAGGGCCCGGCCAGGGGCAGGGCGGCGGTTTCGGCGGCAGCAGCGGGCAGGGTGGCGAAGAACAGGCAGGCGAGCAGGACCAAAGGGAGAATGGAAGAGCGCATGGGATCGGGGGTTGAGTTCAGGGTTTGGCCGGCAGGCGGAAGCTCACCTGGCGGCTGCGGGTAAAGGGGTTGTCGCACACCTCGGCCTCGACACCGTAGACCGCGGCAATGGTTTCCGGGGTGAGCACCTCGTCGGTGGGGCCCTGGCGGAGCACCTGTCCGCCCTTGAGGAAAATCAGGTGGTCGCAGAACAGGGCGGCCAGGTTGAGGTCGTGCATCACCGCCACCACCTGCATGCCATGGCGTTCGAAGCGCTGGCGCACCAGCTGGAGGATCTCCAGGCTGTGGTGGATGTCGAGATTCGAGGTGGCCTCGTCGAGCAGCAGTACCTCGGGCCGCTGGGCCAGGGCCCGGGCCACTGCCACCCGCTGTTTTTCGCCGCCGGACAGGCGGGTCACCGGCCGCTCGGCCAGCTCCTCGATGCCGGTGGCGGCGAGCGCCTCGTCGACCAGGGCCAGGTCGGTGGCGGTGGGCGATGCGAAGCGGTGCAGGTGCGGGTGCAGCCCCATCTCCACCACCTCGCGCACGGTGTAGCCGAAGCGGACCATGAAGTCCTGGGGCACCAGGGCCAGCCGCCGGGCCAGCTGCTTTTTCGGCCAGCTGTGCAGGGGCCGGCCGCGAAAGGTCACCCGGCCGGCATGCGGCTGGAGCAGGCCGCTGAGCAGGTCGAGCAGGGTGGTCTTGCCGCTGCCGTTGGGGCCGAGGATGCCGTAGCAGCGGCCCGGCACCAGCTCCAGGCTGACGCGCTGCAGCACCATGCGCTCGCCGTAGCCGAAGTCCAGGTCGGACAGCGACCACAGCGCCTGGTCGGCCCGATCAGAAGTCGCTGGCGCCATGGCGCTGCCGCCGCTTGAACAGGATGCAGAA
>JAGODN010000274.1 GCA_017998195.1 Desulfobulbus sp.
GTGATGAAGTTCGTGAGGATCTGGGAAATGGCGCCGGGATAGCTCTCGACCACGAGGTCTTCCGGACAGTGCACGTTCACCCGGTGGCTCGTTTTTTTGAGTTTCGGGCGCAGGCTGAGGAGGATTTCGTCGATGTAGGTGTGGACGTTGAAGCTGCGTCGGTTCTCGGACATCTGGTCAACGGCGACCATCTTGAAGCTGCGGATCAGGTCGCTGGCCCGGTTCAGGTTGGCGAGCAGCATGGCCACGCCCTCGTTGGCCTCGTCCAGGTAGGTGGCGAGATCCGCGCGCTTCATGCCGCCGGCGGCGAACTGCTCGGCGAGCGCCCGGTTCTTGTCGGCCAGCGTCGAGCCGGCAGAAAGGGCGATGCCCACCGGGGTGTTGATCTCGTGGGCCACGCCGGCCACCAGCCCGCCGAGTGCGGCCAGCTTTTCCGAGAGGACCAGCTGCCCCTGAGCGCGGCGCAGGTCCTCCAGGGTGGCCTGCAGTTCCTCGTTGGCGGTGGCCAGTTCCCCGGTACGGCGGGCGACCCGCTCCTCCAGTTCCTCGTTGAGGCGCTGCAGTTCCTCGGCGGCCTGGCACCGCTCGTGCTCGGTGCGCTCCAGCCCCTCGGCCATGCTGTCGAAGGCCGCGGCCAGCCGGCCGAGTTCGCCCGCGCGGGGATCGATGCCGGTACGCGTGCCCAGGTCGCCCGCCTCGAGCCGGCCGACCGCGCCGGTGAGCTTGTCGAGCCGGCGCATGATCGCCCGCTCGCCCACCAGCCAGGCCACCGCCAGGGCGAGCAGCGCGGCCAGGGCGAGCAGGACCACGTTGCGCACCACCACCGCCCGCGCCCCGGCCAGGGCCTGCTCCACCGGGATGCCCAACCGGATCATCAGGTAGGGGAAGGCCGCGCCCTCGAAGTGCAGCCGCTTGAACGCGTACAAGCGGCGGGTGCCGTCCACGCCGGTCTCGAGAAAGGCGCCCTCCTCGGCCGCGCCGGACATGCGCGCGATCATCCGTGGCAGATCCTTGACCCAGGTGTACTTGCCGGTCTCCGGGAACCGGGTCAGGCGGGTGCCCTGGGCATCGGTGAGGGTGAACACGGACTGCTCGGGCAGGCGGAGATCGTAGAAGATGCGGCCGAACGAGCCGAGATCAAAGGCGGCGACGAGCACGCCCGTCGGCCGGCCGTGGTCGCCGGCCACCGGCTGGGCGAACTCGACCACCACCCGGTGTTCGGGTTCCTGCAGGGTGTAGTCGCCGACGGTGAAACGGTTGTCGCTGACCGCGCTCCGGAAAAAGGGGCGGTCGTGCAGGTCGGCCGGAGCGGTGGCGGGCGCGGCCGCGACCACCCGGCCGGCGGTATCGGCCAGGGCGAGCGAGACATAGGCCTCGTTGCGACCGAGCAGGTCGATGAGCAGGGCCTTGCTGGCGGCAGGATCCAGGCCGCGCACCTCGGCGGCCCGGGCCAGGGTGACGAGCAGCAGGCGGGCGTTGTCCACCACCCGCTCGTGGTGCGCGGCCATGACCTGCACCTGCTGCAGGCTGAACCGCTCGGCCTCGGCGACCACGCTGTCGCGCAGCTCGTAGCCGGTGTAGAGGACGATGGCCAGGGCCGGCAGCACGGCCAGCAGCACCACGAGCAGCAGGCTCCTGCGGATGGAGGCGAACAGGAAAGGGCCCATAACGTGTTCCTCAGGAGAGGCGGTGGTTTTCAGTCGACCCGGTGGAGTACCGAGGCGGCCACCTGGCCGGTGCGCACCGGCACCAGCCAGTAGCCGCTGGGGTCGCGCTGCAGGGTGGCGGTGAGCGCCGGGCTCAGCCGGTGCGAGTCCTCGACCAGGTTGTAGAACACCGAATCCACGCCGATGAAGCCGTCCACCAGGTGGGTGAGGGTGTGCAGCACCTTGGTCACGTAGCCCTGCTCCAGGTCGAGCAGCTGGTCGAGCCGGCTGACGCCCTCGGCGTGCAGGTGGTCAAGCATGCGCTGGCCAAAGGCGCGGTTGGCGGCCAGGCCGCGCTCGAGCACGTCCGCGAAGGCCGGGTCGGTGCCGGCGAGGATCTCCGCCTCGTTGATGAAGAACCGGGCGTAGGTGATCAGCTGGTTGCCCTCCAGGTAGCGCTCCACGTGGCGGCCGGCCAGGGCCGCGGTCTCGGCGTGGACGAGAAAGGTATGGGAAACGGGGTAGTCGGTCATGGCAAGTTCTCGGGTACGGTTCAGGGCGCGGCGGTGCGCACCGCGCGCACCTGGTTGAGGCAGGTCTGGTCCTGGACCCCGGCAAAGCCCAGGTCCATGTTCACATACCAGCTCTCGTGCGGGCCGTGGCGGTCGCAGCTCCACAGCCATTGGCCCGGCCAGGCCGCGGCCGGTTCATCCGGGGGACCGCCCACGGCGGGCAGAAGACTGAGCAGCTCGTTGACCGTGGGCAGCCGCCAGGGCGCGGCCGTGTCCGGCTCGGCCGCGTTCAGCTGGTCGATGTAGTCGTGCGCGGCCCGCCAGCTGAGCGGGTAGAGGCTGGTGCGCCGCTGCCAAGCAAGGCCGGTGGCCCGGTCGAGGACCGTGTCCGTGCCGGTCTCCAGCCGGTTGCACACCGGCGTGAGGGGCCGGAACAGCGGCCCGGTCTCGAACAGAGTCCGGGCCTTTTTGCCGCCCACGTTGGCCGGTTCGGTGCGCAGGCGGATCACCTGTTCGCCCGGTTCGGGCAGGCGACAGAGGGTGTCGTCCACGGCCGGGTGCAGGGTGAGGCGGTCAAGCGCGGCGAGCATCGCCTCGGCCGACGGGAACCGGTCGTCCGGCCGCCACTGCAGGGCGCGCGCGAAGAACTCGTCCCAGCCGCGGTCGTAGCGGGGGTTGACCATGGACAGGGAAAAACTCTCCATGCCCGGCAGGCGGCCGGTGAGCATGCGGTAGAGCAGCACCGCGGCCGAGTAGAGGTCGGCCCGGCCGTCCACCGCGCCGGGGTTGGTGCGCTGCTCGGGCGGGGTGTAGTAGGGCGAGCCGATCTGCATGTTGGCCGGCCCGGAAAAGGCCACCCCGTCCACCAGGGCCATGCCGAAGTCGCAGATTTTGATGGTATCCTCGTCGGTGACCAGGATGTTCTGCGGCTTGATGTCGCGGTGGACGATGCGGTTGTGGTGGAGAAAGGCGAGCGCGGCGAGGATCTGGCGGCCGTAATGAAGCACCCTGGCCGGCTCGATGACGCGGCTGGCCTCCTCCAGGTGGAAGGCCTCGCCGATCATGTCACCCAGGTTGTTGCACAGGTACTCCATGACGAAAAAGGGCCTCCCCTCGTCGTCCACGTCGAAGTCGTGGGCCGTGACCAGGAAGGGCTGGTGGAAGGCGGCCATGGTGCGCGCCTCGAAGGTGAAGATCGCGCGCAGCTGCTCCGCGCCGAGCAGGTCCGCCATCAGCTCGGCCGGTTCGAGCCGCTTGAGGGCCACCACCTTGTCGATCACCGGCACGAGCGCCTTGTAGACCGCGCCCATGCCGCCCTTGCCGAGGCGGCGGATCACCTGGTATCTGCCGATGGTGCGCTGCATGCTATCCTCCGAGCCGCCGCGCGTTGACGGCGGGAAAACCGCGTTCATGGAGCAGGCGGACCGTGGCCTGCACGTCGTAATCCACGGCCCGCACCTCGATGCGGTCCGCCTCCGGGTCCCAGAGCAGGTACTTGGCCTGGCGGCCGAGGTGGTCGCGCGGCTGGCCGACGCTGCCGGCAAGAACAAGGGCGCGGCCCCGGGGATCCAGCTCCAGGGCGCCGGCAACGAGGCGCTCCCGAACGACCTGGCCGTCCTGCTCGGTGAACAGCTCGAGCGTGTGGGTGTGGCCGGCGAAGCAGCGCTGCTCCGGGTAGCTGGCGAACAGCCGCTGCAGCCGGTTGGGCGTGGGCGAGAACAGGTACACGGTCATGGACTCGGGCGGGCAGCCG
>JAGODN010000020.1 GCA_017998195.1 Desulfobulbus sp.
CGCCGATCGGTCTTTTTTTCGGCCGGCTGGGCAACTTCATCAACGGCGAGTTGTTTGGCCGCATCACCACCGTGCCCTGGGGCATGGTCTTCCCGGACGGCGGCCCCCTGCCCCGCCATCCCTCCCAGCTCTACGAGGCCGGACTCGAGGGGATCCTGCTCTTCCTCATCCTCTGGCCGCTCAGGCGTCTGCCCTGGACCCGGCCCGCCCCACGCCGGTGGCCGCACGGGACCATGCTCGCCCTGTTTCTCGGCTTCTACGGCCTGCTCCGCTTCGTCGTGGAGTTCTTCCGCGAACCCGACGCCCAACTCGGCCTGCTCGTCCTGCACCTCTCCATGGGCCAGCTGCTCTGCCTGGTGATGCTGGCCGTGGCCGCACTGCTCTGGCAGCAACGCAAAACGGCGCCGGCCCGGACCACGTCCGGACAGCAGCGCCGCTCCGCCCCGAGGCGTTGACCCGATCCCGGGTCGCCTGTCACTGGATCTTGTCAGCCAGCTCCTTGCCAGGCCGGAACCGGACCACCCGCCGCGGCGGGATCGGCACCGTCTCGCCGGTCTTCGGGTTCCGGCCGGTGCGCGGGGCGCGGTCCACGACCGAAAAGCTGCCAAAACCGACCAGGGTCACCCGCTGCCCCTCCTTCATTGCCGCCTCCAGGGCGGACAGCAGGCCGTTCAGCCCCCGCTCGGCGGTGACTCTGCTGATCTGGGCAGACTGGGCGATGGATTTGATAAGATCGTTCTTGTTCATGGTTCCCCCGCTTCTTGCTGATGATTGTCGTGACGGACCTGATACGCACAGGCGCCCCAATGTAAGCGCGCACGACGGGAAAAGACAATCGGGGGAAATACCTAGCAGACCCTAGGCAAATCTGCCTAGGGCTCTGGAATTTTCCTGAAAAGAAAAGGAGTTGAAAGAACCTGGCGAGGACCGCGGCCTAGGGTAAATATCCGGTAATCTTCTCCGTGCCGACCGTGAGGAAACCGTTGCGCACCACGTGATGCACCAGTTCGACCGTGTTGCGCAGGCCGAATTTCCGCACCAGGTTGGCCCGGTGGTGGTCGATGGTGCGTGGGCTCAGGTCGAGCAGCTCGGCGATCTGCCGGCTCGAATGCCCCTCGACGACCAGGCGGAGCACCTCCATTTCCCGATCGCTGAGCACCACCAGGGGCAACCGGCTCCGATCACGCAGGGCAGTCAGGCCGTCGCGCCGGATCTCCGGGGCCAGTTGCGGCGAGATGTACGGCTCACCCGCGCGGACCGTGCGGATGGCAATGAGCAGCTCGGCATCCGACTCGTCCTTGATCACGTAGCCGTGGGCACCGGCGGCGATGGCGCGGTAGAACGAGTGGCTGCCGCCGTGCATGCTGAGTACCAGGATGGCCACCCCGGGCAGGGTTCGGCTGATCCGCTCGATGGCCTCGAGACCGCTCAGGCGCGGCATGGTGAGGTCGAGGATGACCATGTCCGGCACCTCCGTGTCGAGCAGCGCCAGCAGTTCCAGGCCGTTGCCGGCCTCACCGATGATCTGCAGACTCGGGTCGGTGCGGATGATGCTCTTGATACCCTGGCGGATCAGGCTGTGGTCGTCGGCGATGACAATGCGGTAGGGCTGCATGGCGCTGTGGTCGCTCATTTGAACAAGAGGCTCACCGGGCAGTGGTCCGAGCCGGTGACGCTGTCGTGGATGGCCGCCTCGAGCACCCGCTCGCGGCTGTTCCGGTCGACGAGGAAATAGTCGATTCTCCAGCCGATGTTCTTGGCGCGGGCGTTGAAACGGTAGCTCCACCAGGTGTAGCGGCCGGGCGACGGGTCGAAGACGCGGAAGGTGTCCACATAGCCCAGGCCGGTGATCTCGTCCATCCAGGCCCGCTCTTCGGGCGAAAAGCCGGGGTTCTTGACGTTGGCCTTGGGATTGGCCAGGTCGATCTCCCGGTGGGCGACATTGAGGTCGCCGCACAGCACCACCGACTTGTCCCGGCGAAGGCGGTCCATGTGGGCGAGCATGGCCCGGTTGAACGACTGCTTCAGGTCGAGCCGCTTCAACCCGGGCTGGGCATTGGGGAAATAGGCGTTGATGAAATAGAAATCCGCGAACTCGAGGGTCATCACCCGGCCCTCGTCGTCGCTTTCGGCGTGTTCCAGGCCGTAGTGCACGGCCAGCGGCTCGATCCGGCTGAACACCGCGGTGCCGGAATACCCCTTGCGCACCGCCGGGTTCCAGAAGTGGTGATAGCCGTCCATGGCCTTGACCTCGTCGGGCAGCTGCTCGGGCTGGGCCTTGATCTCCTGGAGGGCGAGGATGTCGGCGTCCAACTCGCCCACCACGTCAAGGAAACCGTTCTTCAGGGCCGCGCGCAGGCCGTTGACATTCCAGGAAACAAATTTCATCGCCTCGGCGGCCTGTTCCATGCGACTCATCTCCTTGGGTACGCGCCGCGGCACCACCCCGATGCGGGGACACTGGGCGGCGATGACGCACCGGTCGCAGTGGGGCCGGTGCGGTTTGCAGGTCCCCTGGCCAAAGGCCACGAGGAGCGCGTTGATGCGGATCCAGTACGGCTGCGGCAGTTTGGCGCGCAGGGCCATCTCGGTCTCCAGCGGCGTGGTCGTCCGCACGTAGCCCCAGATGTTCATGATCCGGTGCACATGCGTGTCCACGCAGATCGCCGGCTCGCGGAAGGCCACGGCCAGGACCAGGTTGGCGGTCTTGCGGCCGACCCCGGGCAGGGTGAGGAGCGCGTCCAGGTCGCGGGGCACGGCACCGCCGAACCGCTCCGCGAGCACCCCCGGCAGCAGGCTGAGATGTTTTGCCTTCTGGCGGAAGAAGCCCACCGGGTGGATGAGCCGCTCGAGCTCCGCCACCGGCAGGCTGGCCAGGCTCTCCGGACTGTCGGCACGGGCGAACAGCCGCCGGGAGGCGGCTGCGGTCACCTCGTCCCGGGTGCGGGCCGAGAGAATGGTGGCCACCAGCACCTTGAACGGGTCGCGGGTCTGGGTGGCGATCAGGTCGACCACCGGCACCTGGTAGGTGCTCACCTCGCGCTCGAGGAGTTCGATGACCGTGTCGATGGGAAAGCTCATGGGACCCTCCGCTGCCGGCCGGTCACCGGCCCGACCAGCCGGATCAGCTCGTAGACCAGGTCGAGCGCCTGTTTCGGGGCAAGCTGGTCCGGGTCCACCCCGGCGAGCAGGTGCAGGGCCGGCGCGGGCAGCGGCGAAAAGAGCGGCATCTGGCGCGGGGCCGGCTTCTTCGGCCGCCGGCCGGCGGCGATGTTGGGCTGGCCCTGCAGGTTGAACTCGCCCCGCTCGATGTTGCGCAGGATCTCGTAGGCGCGCCCGATCACCGCCTCCGGCACGCCCGCCAGGCTCGCCACCTGGATGCCGTAGCTGCGGTTGGTCGCGCCCTCGACCAGCTTGTGCAGGAAGATGATCGACTCGTTCCACTCCTTGACCGCGATCGAGTAGTTGCGAATGCGGTCGTTGGTCGCGGCCAGGTCGGTGAGTTCGTGGTAGTGGGTGGCGAACAGGGTCTTGACGCCGCGGCCGTTTTTCTGCGCCAACTCCTCGGCCACCGCCCAGGCGATGGCCAGGCCGTCGTAGGTGGAGGTGCCCCGGCCGATCTCGTCGAGGATCACCAGGCTGCGGTCGGTGGCGTTGTTGAGGATGTTGGCGGTCTCGTTCATCTCCACCATGAAGGTCGACTGGCCCCGGCGCAGGTCGTCCATGGCGCCGACGCGGGTGAAGATGCGGTCCACCAGGCAGAGGTCGGCGCGCTCCGCCGGCACGAAGCTGCCCGCGTGGGCGAGGAGGACGATGAGCGCGGTCTGGCGGAGCACGGTGGACTTGCCGGCCATGTTCGGCCCGGTGATGATGAGCAGTTCGCACCGTTCCTGGTCCAGGTGGACGTCGTTGGGCACGAACCGGCCCGGCTCCAGGGCCTGCTCGATCACCGGGTGACGGCCCTCGGTGATGGTCAGGTGGTCGCCGTCGTTGATCTGCGGCCGGCAGTAGCGGTGGCGGACTGCGACCTCGGCCAGGCTGGCGGTCACGTCGATCCGCGCCAGGTGGTCCGAGGTCTGCAGCAGCCGCCGGCTGGCCGCGGCCAGCTGCTCGCGCACCGCCGTGAACAGTTCGTACTCCAGCTCCAGCCGCCGCTCCTGGGCGGTGCTGATGTCGTTTTCCAGCTCCTTGAGTTCCGGGGTGATGAACCGCTCGGCATTGACCAGAGTCTGCTTGCGGATGAAGTACTCGGGGATCTCGGCGGCCTGGCTGCGGCTCAGTTCGAAATAATAGCCGAACACCCGGTTGTAGCCGACCTTGAGACGACTGAGGCCCGAGCGCTCCCGCTCCCTGGCCTCCAGTTCCAGGATCATCTGCTTGCCGTCGCGCAGCAGGACGAGGAGCCGGTCCAGTTCCTCGTTGAATCCCTCGCGGATCAGGTTGCCTTCCCGCAGGCTCACCGGCGCATCATCGCGGATGGCGGCTTCGACCAGGGCGTGCAGGTCGGCCAGTTCGTCGAATTCCCCGGCCATCCCCCCGAGCAGGGCCGAATCGCAGCCGCCGAGCAGCTGCCGCATCTCGGGCAGGCGGGCCAGGCTGGCCTTGATGGCGGCCATGTCGCGGGCATTGCCGTGGCCGAGCACCAGCCGGCTGCACAACCGCTCCAGGTCGTAGACCGTGTCGAGCAGCGCGCGCATGGCGGTGCGGGTCTCGGCCCGGCCGACCAGCTCGGCCACGCTCTCCAGCCGCGCCTCGATCCGCGCCCGGTCCTGCAGGGGAAAGAGCAGCCGCCGGCGCAGCAGGCGCGCGCCCATGGGCGTGGCCGTGCAGTCCAGGGCGGCGAGCAGGGACCCTTCCCGCCGGGCGCCGACGATGGTCTCGGTGATCTCCAGGTTGCGGCGCGAGGCCTCGTCGATGATGAGAAAATCACCGCTGTTCAGCGGGCTGATCCGCTCGATGTGGGACAGGTCGGTCTTCTGCGTCTCGGCGATGTAGCGGAGCAGGGCGCCGGCCGCGTCCAGGGCCGCAGTGTAGTGTTCGCAGCCGAAGCCGGCCAGGCTGGTGGTGCGGAAGTGTTCGGTGAGGGTGGTGCGCGCCGTGCCCGCCTCGAACTGGAAATCCGGCCGCGGGGTCAGGCAGATCCCGTCGAGGACGGCGCGGATCTGATTGATCAGTTCGGCGCGCTCCTCCGCGTCCTTCTCGGCCAGGAGGAGCTCGGATGGCCGGTGGCGGCTGATCTCGTCAAACAGCGCGGTCGGCCGGTCTGCGGCAAAGTCCAGCTCGGTAATCTGGAAGCGGCCGGTGGACACGTCGAGAAAGGCGAGCCCGACCAGCTGGCGTCGTTCCGGTCGGCCGGTGAACGCCAGGCTGCACACGTAACAGTCCGCTTTCTCGTCGAGCAGCTGCTCGTCCGTGGTCACCCCCGGCGACACCACCCGCACCACCTCGCGGCGGACGATCCCCCTGGCCGCCTTCGGATCCTCGACCTGCTCGCACAGGGCCACCCGGTAACCGGCCTTGACCATCCGGCCGAGGTAGCCGCTCACCGCGTGAAAGGGCACGCCGCACATCGGCACCCGGTCCGCCTCGTCCTTGTGGCTGCGCGAGGTCAGGGTGATGCCGAGCACCCGGGCGGCCACCAGCGCGTCCTCGAAGAACATCTCGTAGAAGTCGCCCATGCGATAGAAGAGGATGGCGCCGGGGTGCTGCTCCTTGATCTCCAGGTACTGGCGGAGCATGGGGGTCATTTTCACGGAGGCGCTCATGGGGCGGGGCTCAGGGACTGGAAGTCGGGTTGGAGCCGGTCAAAGGTGCGGTCGATATGTTCGGGAATGGTGCGGATGTCGGCGCACACGGTCAGGAAATTGTGGTCCCCCTGCCAGCGGGGGACCAGGTGGAAATGGAGATGGTCGGCGATGCCGGCGCCGGCGGCCGCGCCCAGGTTGAGGCCGACGTTGATGCCGTGCGGCCGCAGGTGGCGGCGGAGGATGGCGCAGCACCCGCCGACCATCCGCATGAGGGCGAGGTTTTCCCGGTCGGTGAGCTGTTCCGGGTCGGCCACATGGCGGCGCGGGGCCAGCAGCAGGTGGCCGTTGGCGTAGGGGAAGCGGTTGAGCAGCACCACGCACAGTTCATCACGAAAGAGCAGCAGATGGTCGCGGTCAAAGGGCGTCGCGCCCGGCGGCTCGAACAGGCAGCCCTCCACCCGGGGCGCCCGGCCGAGCACATGCTCCATGCGCCAGGGGGTCCAGAGGGTGTTCACAGGGCCGGGATCTCCAGGATACGGGCCTGCAGTTCGTCGCCGGCCTCGAGCAGGGCGTAGGTGCCGGGTCCGCCGTAGCGGCCGGTGGCCTGGAAACTGCCCGGGTTGAGAAAAAGCGTCTGACCGTAGCGGTTGCAGGCCGGCCGGTGGGTGTGTCCGTAGATGAGGCAGTCCGCCTCGGGAAAGAGCTGCCACAGTCGGCCCTCGATGTCCATGCCGAGGCGCGCGCCGTGGGTCAGGCCGACGGTGAACCGGCCCAGGGTGAAGAGCAGCCGCTCGGGGTAGCGGGCGAGGGTGTCGGCGCCGCACATGTTGCCGTGCACCGCGTACACGGTCCGCCCGGCGAAGACCTCGAGCACCGAGGGGTCGGTGATGTCGCCGGCGTGGATGATCACCTCGCAGTCGCGAAAACACCGCTCCACCTGCTCACGAAAGCGGTGGTCGGGGCGGACGAGATGGGTATCGGCGAGAACGCCGGCGCGGATCGGCATGGGAACCTGGCTGCGGTTGGGGTGCATGGCTTGGGCCGCACTGTATAAAAACCGGCGGGCGAACACAACAACGGAACGAAAAAAACAGGGAAGGCTGGGAAAACCTGCAGGAACCACTTGCCAAAATGAATGGCGTACCGTAACATGTTGCCCTTCAAAATCATGCCCATAAATCAAGACGTAAGGACACTTCCATGTATACAGCCTCCGACCTGCGCAAAGGCCTGAAAATCCAGATTGACGGCGAGCCGTACATCGTCACCGAGTTCGACTTCTCCAAACCGGGCAAGGGCCAGGCCCTGTACCGGACCAAGATGCGCAACATGATCACCGGCGTCCAGTTCACCCAGACCTACCGCTCCAACGACAAGTTCGACCGGCCGAACCTGGAGGAGCGGACCATGCAGTTCCTCTACGCCCAGGACAACGAGTACCATTTCATGGACACGAGCAGCTTCGAGCAGATCTTCCTCACCCGCGAGCAGCTCGGCGACAACCTCAGCTTCCTGATCGACAACATGGAGGTGCAGGTACTCTTCTTCGGCGACCGGCCCATCGACATCACCATTCCCACCTTCGTCAACCTGGAGGTGACCGTGGCCGACCCGTGGGCCAAGGGCGACACCTCGGGCAGCGACACCAAGCCGGTGACCGTGCAGACCGGCTTCACCCTGCAGGTGCCGCCGTTCGTCGAGGTGGGCGACCGGATCCAGATCGACACCCGCACCGGCTCCTACATCACCCGGGTGAAAGAGTAACCCGTGCTCGATGTCCACGGCCTGCAGCAGCGATCGGCCCTGCTGCAGGCCGTCCGTTCGTTCTTCCGCGAACGGGGCTGCCTCGAGGTCGACACCCCCATCCGCCTGCCGGTCCTCCTCCCCGAAGTCAACATCCTCCCTTTTGCCAGCGACGGCTGGTTCCTGCAGCCCTCCCCCGAACTGTGCATGAAGCGGCTGCTGGCCCGCGGCTGCACCGACATCTTCCAGATCTGTCACTGCTTCCGCCGGGAGGAGCGGGGACGGCTGCACCAGCCGGAATTCACCATGCTCGAGTGGTACCGCACCGGCTGGGACTACACCGACCTGATGCAGGAGTGCGAGGAACTGGTCAACGTCCTGGCCGCGGCCGTCCCGGACCTGCCCGGCGTGCCCCCGGGACCGGCCATCCGCCGGGGCGGTTGCCTGGTCGACCTGGCCCCGCCCTGGGAACGGCTGACCGTGGCCGAGGCCTTCCGCCGGTATGCCGGCGTGGAGGCGCGGGACACGCTCGCCGCCGGCGATTTCGACGAGGTGCTGGTCACCCTGGTCGAGCCGCACCTGGGCTGCGAGCGGCCGGTCTTTCTCTCTGATTACCCGGTGGAACTGGGGGCGCTGGCCCGGAAGAGCGCCGCCGACCCGGGGGTGGCGGAGCGGTTCGAACTCTATATCGCCGGCATCGAGATCGCCAACGGCTTCTCCGAACTGGTGGACCCGGCCGAGCAGCGCCACCGGTTCAGCGGGGAAATCACCGCCATCAGGGCCCGCGGCGACACGGCCGCCATGCCGGAGCGCTTCCTTGCCGACCTGGAACGGCTGGAGCCCACGGCCGGGATCGCCCTCGGCCTGGACCGGCTGTGCATGCTCCTCCTGGGACGTGCCACCCTGAGCGATGCCCTGCCCTTTTCCTGCGAAGAATTGTGACCAAGCCGTTTGTGTTTTCCCGCATTTCCCTCTATCATACTTTATGATGGTCTGCTGCCACCGCGCCGGCGCCCCGGACGCACCGGGGCCGGGGCAGGAGCAGGGCGGTCCACCGCCCCCCTTTGCCACTCCGGCGTTCCTCAAGAATGACCGGGGTCGTGGCGGCTCTTGCGTATCGTCGATCGCCCGGGTGGTCGGTTCCCGGGATCCGGTCATCGGTTCCCAAAACTCCCTTTCCCTGACTGCACACGAGCATGGACAGCAAACAGCGGCAACAGTTGAAAAAATACGTCGATCTGGTCCTGGGCAGATGGCAGCTCATTGTCGGCTGCCTGCTGCTCGGCGTCGGCACGGGCCTGGTCTTTTATCTGACCATCCCGAAAAGCTTCCAGAGCACCTCGGTGCTCAGCTACGAGCAACAGCAGATCAACCCTACCAAAATGGATCCTGAACAGGGAAGAAATCGGTTGCAGGAGGCAGTGGCCACCTTGCAGGAGATGGTCACCAGCCGCAACAGCCTGGAGAAGGTGATCACCCAGTTCGACCTCTACCCCGAGCAGCGGAAAAAACTGCCCATCGAGGACGTGATCGAGATCATGCGGCGAAACATCAGCATCGTCCCGGCCACCAAGGGTGACGTCTTCAGTGTGAGCTTCCAGGGCCCCTCACCGGACAAGGTGATGAAGGTGACCAATGCCCTGGCCGCCCTGTTCATCGAGGAAAACCTCAAGTACCGCGAGGAGCGGGCCACGGAGACCTCCAAATACACCCAGGATGAGCTGGACATGGCGAAAAAGGTGCTCGACGCCAAGGAACAGGTCATGCGGGACTACAAGCTCAAGTACTACAACGAGATGCCCGAGCAGCGGGCGGGCAACCTGGAACGGCTCAACTCGCTCAACGAGCAGAGCCAGAAGCTGCAGGAGTCGATCCACAATCTCGAGCGGACCAAGATCATGGCCCAGGAGCAGATCAACATGATGCAGCGCCTGGCCGCGACCCGCTCCTCGCTGGAGCAGGCCATGTCCGCCGGGACCGGTCCGGCGGCAGGGGCCCCCGTATCCGATGCCGACCGGCTCGAACAGCTGCGCCGCTACTACGACACCCTGTTGATCAAATACACCGACAAGCATCCCGAGGTGCGGCGCACCAAACAGCTGATCGAGCAGCTCCAGGCCCGCGTCGGCACAGGCCAGGAGTCCGGCCGGCCGCCGGCCGGGGCGGGCGGCGCCGGTTCCGCGCAGTTGGCCGACAGCATGGAGATGGGCCGGCTGCAGATCCAAATCGGCGAATACGATGCGAGCCTCAGGCAGATGCGCACCCAACTGGCCGCCCTGCCGGCGGAAATCGGCAAGTACCAGGCCTGGATCGAAGCCACCCCGGTGCGCGAGGCGGAATGGAGCGCGCTCACCCGGGATTACAACGAACTGCGCCGCCATTACGACGAACTCGTGGCCCGCAACCTGCAGGCCCAGTCCACCGAAACACTCGAACGCAAGCAGAAGGGCAGCAAGTTCAAGATCGTCGATCCGGCCCGGTTGCCCGACAAGCCGTTCAAACCCAATTTCCTCAAAATCTTCCTGGCCGCGGTCGCCCTCGGCCTCGGTCTGGGCCTGGGCGTCACCCTGGCGCTGGATTTCGTCGACACCTCGTTCAAGGATCCCCTCGAACTCGAGGAATACCTCGGGGTGCCGGTGGCCTGTGCGGTCGCCTACATCGAAAACAGCGACGAGATCGGCCGCAAGCGAAAGCGGTTTCTGTTCAGTGTCGTCCTGCTGAGTTTCGCTGCCCTGGCCCTGGTCACTGCGATCCTCGTGCTCTGGCTCAAAGGCCGGATCATCATCTGATCGACCTCCCCCGAACCTCCAGCCCTGTTGCCGCAATGTACACCAAATTTTACGGTCTTGCGAAAAAGCCCTTTGCCCTGACCCCCGACCCGGCGGCGGTGTTCATGAGCGAGACCCACCAGGAGGGTCTGGCCATCCTGCGCTACGGCATCCTCAGCAAGAAATGTTTCCTGCTGCTCACCGCCGAGGTCGGTTCCGGCAAGACGACCCTGCTGCAGGCGCTGGTCGCCTCGCTCGAACAGGATGTGCACCTTTGCCTGCTCAACAACCCCATCCTGCGCCGGGACGAATTTTTCTCCTACATCGCCAAAAAGCTGGGGCTCAACTGGGACGGCAACAAGGCGATGTTCCTCATCGACTTCGGCCGCCTGCTCAAGGACTGCTTCAACAAGGGGGAGCGCGTGCTGCTGATCTTCGACGAGGCCCAGGTCCTGCCCGTGGACCTGCTCGAGGAGATCCGCCTGCTCTCGAACCTCGAGGAAAAGGGCCAGGACGTGCTGAGTATCTTCCTTGTCGGCCAGCCGGAACTGAACGAGCGCCTCAACGACGAGCGCCTGCTGCCGCTGCGGCAGCGGATCGGCATCCGCTTCCACCTCGAGCGCTTCTCGCCGGAAGAGACCCGCCAGTACATTCTCTTCCGCCTGCGCCACGCCGGCGCCCGCCACCTCGATCTGTTCTCGGCCGAGGCCCTGGCCGCGATCCACCGGGTCAGCCAGGGTACGCCGCGGCTGATCAACATCATCTGCGATCATGCGTTGTTGTCCGGGTTCGCGGAAAACAAGCCGGTGATCGGCGCCGACCTGATCCAGGAGAGTGTGGAGGACCTGTACCTCCCCGGAGCAAACAACCCGCTGCCGGTCGCCCCGGCCCGGGCCAGCCTTGGCCCCGGCCGCCTGGCCGTGTTTCTGGGACTGGCGCTCCTCGGGATCGGCGCGCTTCTGCTGCTGCTCGAAATCCTGCCGATGACCCGCGAATTCTCCATCCTGCACCTGCTGCTGCCGGCCTCCTGGCTGGACGGGCTGCACCAACTGACCGGTACCACGGGAGGCTGAAATGGGAAAGGTCTTCAACGCGTTGAACCGCGCGGCCACAACCGCGCAGCCCGAGGAGGCGGCCGCTGGCGGGCGCCAACAGGCCATTGCCGGACAGCCGGAACGCTTTAGCCTGCAGGAGGAGCAGCCGGACAGCAGGCCGGAAATGGCGGCGGCCACCGGCCGGTGGGACGAACGCCTCGTCCAGGCCACCGCCGTGACCGGGCCGGTGGCGGAAAGCATCCGCAGCCTGCGCACCCGCATCCTCCATCCCCCTTCGGGCAGACGACCGCGCAGCCTGCTGGTCACCAGCGCCTCGCCGCAGGAGGGCAAGAGCTTCATTTGTGCCAACCTCGGGATTTCCCTGGCCCAGGGGATGGACAACCACTGTCTGCTCGTGGACTGCGACCTGCGCCGACCGGCGCAGCACGCGCTGTTCGGACTCGGCAACCGGGCCGGTCTGTCCGATTACCTGCAGCACCGCAAGACCATTGCCGAACTGCTCCTGCCCAGCGGCATCGACAAACTGTCGCTCCTGCCGGCCGGGCCCCGTTCCGTCAACCCGGCCGAACTCCTGGGTTCCAGCACCATGGCGACCCTGGTCGAGGAACTGGTCACCCGCTATGACGACCGGATCGTCCTCTTCGACAGCCCGCCCCTGCACGCGGCCAGTGAAACCGCCATCCTCGCCCGGCAGGTGGACGCGGTGGTGCTTGTTGTCCGCTCCGGCGGTTCCCGGCGGGAATATGTGAAGACCCTGGTGGATGCCATCGGCCGGGATAAAATCGTCGGCGTGGTGTTCAACGCCTTTACCTCCAACCTCATCGACACCACGGTCTTCGGCTACTACGAATACCAGCGGGAACCTTACGGCGCCGAGAAGTAACCCTTTGAAATCCTTTTTCTTTCGCGGATTTCCGGAGAGCCTGCGACCGTATCGGGGGAAATCATCCCCCGTCCCGGCTCCCTCCGTGAACCCGGTCGGGTCCCGAAATTGACGGTGCCGTGATCGCTCCGGGGCAGATAGTTTAAATTTTTAAACCCCGCAATAACCGACTTCCCGGTCGTTTTTTCTCCTCCTGCGCCAGTCAGCGGCACAAAGTACAATTTCTTTTACCCAACGCCGGAAAAACAGTATATACTACAAACCAAGTTGCCGGCGCTTTCCGGCAACAAACCGGCGCGACCACCTGCACAGGTCGTGGCGTACTCTCTTCCCCTGGTAGTCAGGCCTCATGAAGGTATCTTCGCCCCCCCGATTCCAGCGCGCCTTTCATCGGTTCCTGTGGCCCGTTCTGCTGATGACCACTTGGCTCTGGCTTGCCGGCATGGGGCAGGTTCTGGGTGCCGAGCCTGTGCCCGGGGCAGGTGCCGCCTTTGACCAGGAGTCGTATGCCGATCAGTACCAGGCGGCCAAAGACTTTTTCCACCGACTCGAACAGGACAGCACCTTCGGGCGCGAACGGGGGCACTGGTTGCAGGGGGCCAGAAATTTCCGCAAGATTCACCTGTCCCAGAAAAGAAGCGCGCTCGGTCCTCCCAGCCTGTTCATGCTGGGCAAACTGTACCGCCAGATGTACGAACGGTTTCATGTGCCCATCGACCTGGACAATGCCATCACCTCGTTCAAGGATCTGGCCGCCCTCTATCCGGCCAACTCGCTCGCCGACGACGCCCTGCTCGCCGCCGCCGAGAGCCTGCACCTACGGGCGGGCGGGGAGGACGAGGCCAGGGCGGTGCTGCGCACCATCATTGAAGTGTACCCCAAGGGCGACCAGCGTCCCACGGCCCTGGCCAGGCTACTGGCGCCGTCCGGGCCCGTTCCCGCCGCCCAGGCAGCCGCTCCCCGACAGGCGGCAGCGCCCGCGGCGACGCTTGCTTCGGTCGCAGTCGCCGATTCGGGGAACAGTCCGCCGCCGTCAGGATTGGCCGAGATTGCCCCGGTCAAATACTGGTCCTCCGCCAACTACACCCGCATCGTCATCGAGGCGACCGCAGCCGTTCCCTTTGCCCCCACCCTGCTGGAAAAAAGCGGTGACCAACCGCGACGACTCTATGTCGATTTTGCGCAGAGCCATATTCCGGCGCACCTGCGCAATCCCATCCCCATCGGTGACGGCCTGCTCAGGCAGGCGAGGGCCGGCCAGTTCAGCAGCGACACGGTACGGGTGGTCCTTGATATCGATTCGCTCTCCGACTACAAGGTGTTCAGCCTCAATGACCCGTTCCGGGTGGTCATCGACGTCCACGGTCACAGGCAGGCCCCGGTTCGGATAGCGCAGGGGGACAACGGCGGCAGGGTGCCGGTCACGGTGACCAAAACCTCGGTCGCCCGGCCCAGGAAAACGGGCGGGCAACCGATGGT
>JAGODN010000275.1 GCA_017998195.1 Desulfobulbus sp.
TCACAGGCCACCGTACCGATCGCGCCGACGCGAGGAGTGCACCATGGATCGAAACTACCGCATGCTCTGGTGGCGCCACTGCCTGGCCATCATCGGCTATTCCGTCATTCCGCTCCTGTTCGTCAACCTCAGCCTGTACGGGCTGTTTGACCGCATCTACACGGACAAGGTCACGGAGACCCTGCGCACCTCGGTGGAGAACCGCCGCGACGCCATCGACCTGTTCTTCAACGAGCGCATCGCCCAGCTGTTCACCATCGCCAACACCAACACCTTCGCCGACCTGACCGACGAGACCTACCTCGGCCGCCTGTTCGAAATCATGCACACCAAGTCCGATTCCTACATGGACATCGGCATCATCGACAGCGAGGGCAACCACCTCGCCTATGTCGGCCCCTACCACGATCTGCTCAAGTCGGTGAACTACAAGAACGAGCCCTGGTTCAACGAGGTCCGGGCCAAAGGCATCCATATCAGCGACATCTTCATGGGGTACCGCAAGTTCCCCCACTTCATCCTGGCGGTGATGGTGCGCGACAAGAACACCTCGTGGATCCTGCGGGTGACCATCAACCTCAAAAACATCGACGACATCGTCGAGAAGGCGTGGACCGGCACCATGAGCGACGCCTTCCTGATCAACAGCAAGAACCGGCTGCAGACCGTGCCGCGCTTCGGCGGCGAGTTCCTGGCCGTGCCGACCGTTCCCCAGTACACCACCAGCTCGCTCGAGCCGGTGCCCTACCCGGACTTCTCCTCCACCGTGAAAACCAAGGTGGAGCGGCTCAGCCTGCGCGGTTACGAGGCCTTCATCGCCGCCACCCCGGTGCAGCACACCAAGTGGGTGCTGGTGCTCAAGGAGAGCCCGGACGAGATCCTGTCGCCGCTGGTCAAGGGCAAGTACTGGATGGCGCTGTTGACCGCGCTCGGCCTGGCGATCATCGCCGCCGGCGCGGCCCTGTTCACCAACGGCCTGATCAACCGCATCCGCGAGACCGACCGCGAGAACGCGGCCAAGTCGGACATGCTCCTGCAGGCCAACAAGATGGTCGCGCTCAGCAAGATGGCCGCCGGCATCGCCCACGAGGTGAACAATCCGCTCGCCTCGATCTCCGAGAAGGCCGGCTGGCTGCTGGATCTGCTCGCCGAGGAGGACCTGGCCGCCAGCCCGAACTTCGCCGAATTCAAGGAATCGGTGGAAAAGATCGAGCACCACGTGGAGCGGGCGCGCAAGATCATCCACAACCTGCTCGGCTTCGCCCGCCGGATGGAACCGGCCAAGGAGAAGATCAACATCAACAACCTGCTCGACGAGACCACCGGGCTGCTCGAAAACGAGGCCCGTTACGTCAACATCAGTATCGACAAGCAGTACGCCGACGACGTGCCGGTGATCACCAGTGACCTGTCGCAGATCCAGCAGGTGGTGCTCAACCTGCTCAACAACGCCATCGACGCCATCGGCAGCGACGGCACGGTCACCGTCGGCTCACGCTACCTGGACAAGACCGACCAGGTGGAGTTGTGGGTCGCCGACACCGGCAAGGGCATACCCGAGGCGGAACTGGACAAGATCTTCGAGCCGTTCTTCACCACCAAGGCGGTGGGCAAGGGCACGGGGCTGGGACTGAGTATCTCGTACAGCATCATCGAGAAACTCGGCGGCGCAATGCGGGTGCAGAGCAAGGTAGGCGAGGGGACGGTGTTCACCATCACCCTGCCGAAAAATTGAGAGGCAAGGATGGAAGGGTTACGGGTGTTGTTTGTGGATGACGAGGACGATTTCCGGGAGACCATCGTCAAGCGGCTGAACGCCAGGAAGATCCAGGCGATGGGCGCGGAGAGCGGTGTCCGCGCCCTGGAGATCGTCAAGGACAACGATTTCGACGTGATCGTCCTCGACGTCAAGATGCCGGGCATGGACGGCATCGAAACCCTGCGGCACATCAAGCAGATGAAGCCCGAGATCGAGGTCATCATGCTCACCGGCCATGCCTCGGTGGAGTTCGGCCTCAAGGGCATGCAGCTGGGGGCGTTCGACTACGTGATGAAGCCGGCGCCGCTCAACGAACTGCTCGACACCATCAACCAGGCCTGGAGCAAGAAGCGGGGCCTGCACTGAACCGCATGGCCGGGGCCGCGGAGCCGCGACCGGCCACGGTCTCCGGGCAGAGCAGGACAAACCGGGTCCTGGCCCGGGGCGCCGGAGGAATCCTATGAGAGTCTGGGACACGAGCCATCTGCTCGACACCGTGCCGGCGGGCAAACAGGCCGCCGAACACGTCCACGACTACACCGACAGCGAGGCCAACCGGAAGCGCATCCGCCACCACTTCCGGCAGCTGCAGACCCGGCTGGTGCTGGGCCTGCTGCTCGGGTTCCTGCTGCCCAACGCCCTGCTGACGGCCTATTTCCATTTCCAGTTCACCCACACCCTGAAGAACAGCGCCCTGCTCAACCTGGAGGCGGTGGCGGAGAACCAGAAGAACACCATCGACCTGTACCTGCAGGAACGGGTGGTCAACCTGTTCAACCTGTTCCACAGCCGCGAGTTCAGCCTGCAGCCCACGCAGGAGTCCATGGACAGCTACCTGCAGAGCCTGAAACGGTTCAACGACGGCTTCATCGACGTGGGCTTCTTCAACGCCCGCGGCATCCAGATCGGCTATGCCGGTCCCCATCCCCAGCTGCGCGGCCGCGACTACAGCGACCAGCCCTGGTTCAAGGAGCTGCGCGCGGGCAGCCGCAACTACCTGATCAGCGACCTCTACACCGGCCTGCGCAACATTCCCCACTTCACCATCGCCGTGCGCCAGGTGTTCGACGGTACGCCCTACAGCATGCGCGCCACTCTGGACCCGGACAAGCTGTACGTGTTTCTCCGCGCCATCAGCCACGGCAAGGAGGTGGAGACCACCCTGGTCAACGCCCGCGGCCAGTACCAGGTGGTGGACCCGGCCCGCAGCCCCTTCCCGGCGAGCAGCAGCTACGTGCCGCCCGGCAGCCCCGCCGCCGGGGTGGAGGAGATCGAACTCGACGAGCGGGCCACCCTGGTCGCCTACACCTGGCTCAAGGAGACCCCCTGGGCGCTCCTGGTGATGCAGCCGGCCTCGGTGGCGCAGAGCGGCATGTACCGGACCCGGCTGGTGCTCACCATCAGCCTGGCCGCGATCAGCCTGCTGGTGTCGCTGGTCATCTTCCTCACCATCCGCAAGGTGGTGGCCGACGCCCGCCGCATGGCGGAAAAAGGGCAGCAGCTCCAGGAGATGCTCGCCCACGCCTCCAAGCTCGCCTCCATCGGCGAGCTGGCCGCGGGCGTGGCCCACGAGATCAACAACCCGCTGGCGATCATCATGGCCACCAGCGGCGTCATCCGCGACATGCTCAACCCGGAGTTCGACCTGGACCACAGCCCGGAGGCGATCTGCAAGGAGCTGTCCACCATCGACACCGCCGCCACCCGGGCCAAGGGCATCACCAAGCGGCTGCAGGAAATGGGCAAGGCGCGCATGCCGGTTTCGGTGCAGTGCGACCTCAACGCGCTCACCGCGGAGGTGCTGGAGCGGTTGCAGCGGGTCGAGTTCAAGGGCAAGCACCTGGAGGTGGTCACCCGTTTCGCCGCCGACCTGCCGCAGATCCTGGCCGAACCCGAGCCGCTGCGCCAGGTGGTGGGCAACATTCTGGTCAACGCCGCCGACGCCATCGCCGACAAGGGCACGATCACCGTGAGCACGGCGATGCAGGACGGCATGGTGTCGCTCACCATCGCCGACACCGGCCGGGGCATTCCCGCCGGCGACCTGCAGCGGATCTTCAACCCCTTCTTCACCACCAAGGGGGGCGGCCGCGGCACCGGCCTGGGGCTGAGCATCGCCGCCAGTATCGTCAAGTACCTGGGC
>JAGODN010000276.1 GCA_017998195.1 Desulfobulbus sp.
CCCGAGGAGTTCGGCCTCTACTTCGCCCGCATCCCGCTGCGCACCAGCGCCAACATCGTCTGCGCCAACGCCCTGCAACTCGACTGGAACGAGGTCGTGCCGGCCGAACGGCTCAGCTATATTCTGGGCAATCCGCCGTTTGTCGGGTCGAAATTTCTCGATGACGGCCAGCGGGCCGACGTGGCCGCGGTGTTTACCGGCGTGAAGAACAGCGGCGTGCTCGACTTCGTCGCCGCCTGGTATGTCAAGGCGGCGCGGCTGATGCGCGGCACCGCCATCCGCTGTGCCTTTGTGTCCACCAACTCCATCTGCCAGGGCGAGCAGGTCGGTGTGCTGTGGGGCTGGATGCTGGCCCAGGGCATGTACCTGTTCTTCGCCCACCGCACCTTCCAGTGGAGCAACGAGGCCCGGGGCAAGGCGGCGGTGCACTGCGTGATCGTTGGTTTCGCCGCCGAGGACGTGCAGCCGAAATATCTGTTTGAGTACGAACAGATCAAGGGTGAGCCACACCGTGTACAGGTGCGGCGGATCAATCCCTACCTGGTCGACGCGGCGGATATTGTCCTCGCCAATCGTTCCAAGCCGTTGTGCACTGTCCCGGCCATCGGCATCGGCAACAAACCGATCGATGGCGGCTACTACCTGTTCACCGGCGAGGAAATGAGTCAGTTTGTCCAGCGGGAACCGCAGGCTGCGTCGTATTTCCGCCGCTGGCTGGGGTCGGTCGAGTTTCTCAACGGCTTCCACCGCTATTGCCTGTGGCTGGGCGACTGTCCGCCGGAGACCTTGCGGACCATGCCCGAAGCGTTGAGACGGGTGGAGTCGGTGCGGGCCTATCGCCTGGCGAGCAAAAGCGCGCCCACCCGCAAGCTGGCGACCACTCCGACCCGGTTTCACGTGGAGAACATGCCGGCGGGCACCTACCTGATCATCCCGAAAGTTTCCTCGGAGCGGCGGCTGTACCTGCCCATCGGCTTTGAGACCCCCGAAACCCTGTGCAGTGATCTCGTGCACATCATGCGAGACGCGACGCTCTATCATTTCGGCGTGCTCGCCTCGCTGATGCACAACGCCTGGATGCGCACCGTGGCCGGCAGGTTGAAAAGCGACTACCGCTACTCGGCCGGGATCGTCTACAACAACTACCCCTGGCCGGAAGACCCCACCGACCAGCAGCGCCAGGCCATCGAAACCGCGGCCCGGGCCGTGCTCGACGCCCGCGGCCAATTCCCTGGCGCCACCCTGGCCGATCTCTACGACCCGCTGACCATGCCGCCGCTGCTGCTCCGCGCCCACCAGACCCTGGACCGGGCGGTGGACGCGGCCTACGGCCGGCGCGACTTCGCCTCCGAGGCGGAGCGGGTGGCCTTTCTCTTCGACCTGTATCAGCGCTACACGGCCCAGTCGCCGGCCGCACCAGGCACGGGACAGTCGCGTTCTGCCTGAGCTGCGCCCGCCCTTCGTCTGCGCCCCGCACGACCCGGACCCATCGTCCACTCCCGTCGCCGATCTGGCCGAAAGACCGTTCCTTGTTGACAGGCGGGGGCGATCCTTCTACAGTTCCAGGTGCCAACCGCCGCGTCCGTCGCCGCTCCTGCCGCCCCCCTTCGGCCCGAACGGCGCCGGGGCGCGGCCCCTCCCTGAACCCCCACCGCACGGAGGACGCCATGCACAGCACACCCACCACTTCGCCCCACGGAACCCTCACCCGCAGGGAACTGCTCCTCGCCTCGGCCGCCGGGGCCGCGGCGCTCACCCTGGGCGGCCTGCCCGCTACGGCCCGGGGGGCAGCGCCGGTGGTCCTGCCGCCGCTGCCCTGGGCCGAGGGCGCGCTCGCCCCGGTGATCAGCGCCAACACCATCTCCTTCCACTACGGCAAGCACCACCAGGGCTATGTGACCAACCTCAACAAGCTCACCGGAGGCACCCCCTTTGCCGACCAGTCAGTGGAGCAGATCGTCCGGGCCACCGCCGGCAAGGTCGACCAGGCGGCGATTTTCAACAACGCGGCCCAGGTGTGGAACCACACCTTCTACTGGCAGAGCCTCAGGCCGAACGGCGGCGGCGAGCCGCCGGCCGCGCTCAAGGCGAAGATGGAGGCGAGTTTCGGCAGCGTGGCGGCCTGCCGCGAGGAACTGAGCAAGGCGGCCACCTCCCAGTTCGGCAGCGGCTGGGCCTGGCTGGTGGCGGACGGCGACGCGCTCAAGGTGGTCAAGACCGGCAACGCCGAGACCCCGCTGACCGGTGCCATGCGACCGCTTCTCACCATCGACGTGTGGGAGCACGCCTACTACCTCGATTACCAGAACCGGCGCGCCGACTACGTGGCGGCCGTGCTCGACAAACTCATCAACTGGGAATTCGCCCTGCAGAACCTGGGCTGAACCCCCCTCCGACCCGCCGAGGCCGCGGCCGGCACCGTCCGGCCGCGGCCGCGAACGCCGCCTTCCCCCGCCGCCATGTTCTTCCGTCTGGCCGCCGACGCGGTCCTGCTCCTCCACCTGGGGTTCATCCTGTTCGTGGCCCTGGGCGCGCTGCCGGCGCTGCGCTGGCGCCGGCTGGTGTTCGTCCACCTGCCGGCCCTGGCCTATGGCCTGGCCATCGAACTCATCGGCTGGATGTGTCCGCTCACCCCGCTCGAGGTCGCCCTGCACGATCGCGCCCTGGCCGCCGGGGTCGGGCCGAGCCGGTTGGCCCGGTTGCTCGAAATGGTGATCTACCCGGCCGGCCTCAGCCGCGAGATCCAGGTCCTGCTCGCCGCGCTCCTCCTCGTCGGTAACCTCGCGATCTACCTGCACCTCCTGCGCCGCCGGTAGCCGGCAAAAAAAAAGGGCGCGGCCCGCGGTTGCCCGCCTGGCTGCGCCCTGGTCCCGGCCCGGTCCCGGTTCGGGGTTACTGTTCCTCCCGCCGCCGGCGGATGAAGGCCTCCACCTCGTCCACGGGCAGGGGCCGGCTCAGGTAAAACCCTTGGGCTTCGTCGCAGTGGCGCGACTTGAGGAAGCTCAGCTGGTCCTCGTTCTCCACCCCCTCGGCAGTGACGCTCAGGTTCATGTTCTCGGCGAGGCTGATGACCGCCGAGGCGATGGCCCGGTCGTTCAGGTCCGTGTTCAGGGCGTAGACAAAGGCCCGGTCGATTTTCAGCCGGTCGATGGGGAAGTTCTTCAGGTAGGCGAGCGACGAGTAGCCGGTGCCGAAGTCGTCGATGGCCAGCTGCACGCCAAGCGCCTTCAGCTCCTGCAGGGTGGTGGTGGCCATGTCGCCATCCTTCATGAGCACGCTCTCGGTGATCTCGATCTCCAGTGCCGCCGGCTCCAGCCCGGTCTCCTCGAGGATGCGCCCCACCAGCGCCGGGAAGCCGGTCTGGGCGAACTGCTGCACCGACACGTTCACCGCCACCCGCGGCACGACCACGCCCTGGTCCAGCCAGGCCTTGGTCTGGGCGCAGGCCGTGCGCAGCACCCACTCGCCGATGGGCACGATCAGGTTGGTCTCCTCGGCCACGGGGATGAACTCGGCCGGCGACACCGACCCCAACTCGCTGTTGGTCCAGCGCAGCAGGGCCTCGGCCCCGGCGATGGCGCCGCTGGTCACCTCGACCTGGGGCTGGTAGTGCAGGGTGAACTCGTTCCGGGACAGGGCCAGTCGCAGCTGCTTCTCGATGTTCAGGCGCTTCATGGCCGACTCGTTCATCGATTCGGTGAAGAAGCGGAAGGTGGCGCCGCTCTCCCGCTTGGCGAAGTACATGGCCATGTCCGCGTTCTTCAGGAGGACTTCCGCGTCCTGGCCGTCCTTGGGGAACACGGCGATGCCGATGGAGGCATTGATGTTGATGTCATGGCCGGCCAGCTGCATGGGCTCGGCGAGGATCTCGAGGATGCGCTGCGCCACCAGGCCGGCG
>JAGODN010000277.1 GCA_017998195.1 Desulfobulbus sp.
GGGCCCTGTGCTGCGATCTCGGCCTGGTTCCGTATGCGGCCGCACACCGGCTGCAGTTGGACCTGGTCGGGCGGCGCATTGCGGGTGCGCTTGACCGGGACCTGTTCCTCCTGGTCGAGCACCCGCTGGTGTTCACCCTGGGCCGGCACGCCGACCGCGGTCATCTCGGCTTGAGCGAAGCCGTGCTGCGGGAGCGCGGCGCGGAACTGGCACGGATCGAGCGAGGCGGCGAGGTCACCTGCCACAACCCGGGCCAGCTGGTGGTCTACCCGATCGTTCATCTGCGGCAGGCGCGGCTGGCGGTGCGTGATCATGTGGAGCGCCTGGAGGAGGTGATGCTGCGCATCGCCGCCGACTGGGGCGTGGCCGCCGGCCGCGACCCGCGCAACCGCGGCGTCTGGGCAGGCGGGCGCAAGCTCGGCAGCGTCGGCGTGGCCGTGCGCCACGGGGTGGCCTTCCACGGCCTGGCCCTGAACGTGGTGAACGACCTCGACCCCTTCTCCTGGATCAACCCCTGCGGGCTCGCGGGCGTGACCATGACCTCGCTCGCCATCGAATCCGGCCGGCCCTGCGCCCTGGCCGAGGTCAAGACGAGCTTTTGCCGCGCCCTGGAACAGGTGTTCGCCCGCCGCCTCGAGGACATTTCCAGCCATGCCCTGCGCCCCTGACCCCCCACAGACCGAACCGATCTCCACCGGCAAGCCTGCCTGGCTGCGTCGCCGGTTGCCGAGCGGCCCGGAATACGAACGGCTGCGCACCCTGCTGCGCGACCACCAGCTGACCACGGTCTGCCAGCAGGCCCTGTGCCCCAACCAGTTCGAGTGCTTCGGCCGCGGCACCGCCACTTTTCTCCTGCTCGGCGAACGGTGCACGCGCACCTGCCGGTTCTGCGCCATCGGCCACGGCCCCCTCGGCCCGCCCGACCCGGACGAACCGCAACACGTGGCCGAGGCGGTGCGCATCCTGGGCCTGCGCTACACGGTGCTCACCTCGGTGACCCGCGACGACCTGGCGGACGGCGGCGCAGGCCACTTCGCGGCCGTGGTCCGGGCGGTGCGCGCGGTCTCGTCCAACACCCGCATCGAACTGCTCATCCCGGACTTCCAGGGCGATGTGCAGGCGCTCGCCACTGTGCTCGCCGCCGCACCCGAGGTGCTCAACCACAACCTGGAGACCGTGCCCCGCCTCTATGCCGCGGCCCGGCCGCAGGCAATCTACGCGCGCAGCCTGGAACTGCTCGGCCGGGTGCGGGCCATCGCGGCGGACACGGTCAGCAAGAGCGGCATCATGGTCGGCCTGGGCGAGACCCGGGCCGAACTCCGCCAGCTGTTCGCCGACCTGCGCAGGGTGGATTGCGACCTGCTCACCATCGGCCAGTACCTGCAGCCAAGCCGCGACCACCTGCCCGTGGCCCGTTTCGTCCCGCCCGAGGAATTCGCCGAACTGCGGGACGAGGCCCTGGCCCTGGGCTTTCGCGCCGTGGCCGCCGGCCCCTTCGTGCGCAGCTCCTACCAGGCGGAAACCCTCTACCGGGAGGCTAAATAGGGACACTGCCCTGTTTGAGGCTAAATAGGGACACTGCCCTGTTTAATTTGCCAATCATCAGCAATAATAGTAAGTTTTCGTCATGCCTAGAATCGCCCGCATCGTCGCTCCCGGATACCCACATCATATCACGCAACGAGGCAATAACCGCGCTGTCGTCTTTTTTGACGACCAGGACAGGCGGACCTATCTGCAACTCCTGGCCAAATACAGCAAGCTGTTTGCACTGCAAATCTGGGCCTACTGCCTGATGGACAACCATGTTCATCTGCTTGCCGTGCCAGAAAAAGAGAACGCCCTCGCCCGTGGTATCGGTCTGACCAATCAGGTCTATACGCAGTATCTCAATCGCAAGCGCAACCAGAGTGGTCGCATCTGGCAGAATCGCTTTTTTTCGTGCCTTGTCGAGAACGACCAATATCTTTGGATGGTGGCGCGTTACATTGAGCGCAACCCGATCAAGGCCGGACTGGTTAAAAATGCCGAGGATTACCACTGGTCCAGCGCCGCTGCCCACATGACGTCGACCAAGGATGATCTTTTACAGGAACCTTCCTGGCTGGATGATGCTGCCAAGGTCAGTTATGCTGAATTTATTACGAACAACGATGAGGAAGCGGAAAACAGGCTGCGCAGCGCCACCCGCACTGGGCGACCGTACGGGTCGGATGCCTTTATCGACACTATGGAAACCTTGTTGAATGCGACTCTCAGACCGCGCAAGCCGGGACGACCCCCAAAATAAAAATAAGGGAAGTGTCCCTAGTTTCCCTCCTAGTTTCCAGTTTCCCTAGTTTCTTTTGACCCGGGTCAAGGAGGGGCCGATTTTTTCTGGTAGGATGGACAGGACTGGGGGGCATCGGCTGGGCGACAACCGCACTGCCGCCCCGAACAGGGAAGAGGAGGCAACACCATGGACCAAACGAGCGTGCTGCAACTGCTCAGCGACTACAAGCGGACCCGCGGGCCGCATCACGGCATCCGCTCGCTGGGTATTTTCGGCTCCATGGCCCGCGACCAGGCAGCGCCGGCCAGCGATGTGGACATCGTCGTCCAACTGGAAACACCCGATCCCTACATTCTGGTACATATCAGGGAGGAACTGGAGGCGATCCTCCACCTGCCGGTCGACATCGTCCGCTACCGTGAGCGGATGAACCCTTTCCTCAAGGCCCGCATCGACCGGGAGGGCAAGTATGTCGGATAAGGAACTCGTGCTGGAAGTGCTGCACCAGACGGCCGAAGCCGTCGGGAAATTGCTGCGGCGATTTGCGCCGGTCAATTCGGTGGCCTATCTCACCGATACGCCTGAAGGCATGGAAAATCTCGATGCGATCTGCATGCTGCTCATCGCCATAGGCGAGAGCCTGAAGCATATCAATAAAATAACCGATCGCTCCTTGCTGCCAAATTATCCTGAAATCGACTGGAAAGGGGCCAAGGGGTTGCGGGATATTCTTTCCCACCATTATTTCGACATCGACCCTGAGCAGATCTTTTGGGTCTGCACCAACCGGATGCGACCGCTTGGCGAAACGCTCGAAAAAATAATCGCGGACCTGGAGCAGGGGAGCAACGAGCGATAGAGTCGCTGCTCCGACCCGGGCGCGTCAGGCCTTGTCAGTACGCTCGGAGACCAATTATCTATCTGAAAATGTTGAGGATTAATTATGCATGACGGACACCGGACCATGAATACGGACAACGACTGCACCGCGACCCTGCTTTCGGATGCGGATGTGATAGCGGCCATGCGCGAGATCCCCGGCTACCTGGACATCAGCCCGGCGGATTTCCGCGAGGTGTTCCAGGTGGCCTACGTGCACGCGCTCAAGCGGGTGCGCGACTCGATCCGGGCCGCGGACATCATGACCCGGCCGGCGCACTGCGTGGGCAGTGACCTGGACCTCATCCAGGCCGCGACGCTGTTGGCCGAGCGCGGCTTTTCCGGCGCGCCGGTGACCGACGCGGCCGGCCGGGTGGTCGGGGTGGTCTCGGAAAAGGACTTCCTCGCCGGCATGGGCGTGGACCGGCCGATCGGTTTCATGGACATCATCGCCCACTGCCTCAACCACCGGGGCTGCATGGCGGTTTCCCTGCGCAACCGCAAGGTCAGCGACATCATGACCGCGCCGCCCCTCACCGCCGGAGTGGAGGCGACCCTGGGCGAGATCTCGGCCCTGTTCGTGGACCGGCACATCAACCGGCTGCCCATTGTCGACGCCGAGGGACGGCCGCTGGGCATCGTCACCCGCACCAACCTGGTGCAATCCTACTGCTTCACCGGCCAGGGGGTGCAGTCATGAACTATTTTGAAAAGATGCGCGGCAGCGGCCCGAGTCCGCCCGG
>JAGODN010000278.1 GCA_017998195.1 Desulfobulbus sp.
CACTCACTCTCCCGTGTGTGAATCTGTGTGAGAGTTTCGATCCAAAATTCGTGGTAGGTTGTAAATTCTGCCAAAATCTGGAAATTTTTTGTTACGTTGTTTCAGGTGGTTGTCGCAATTGATGAGGTTGCGAAGCTCGGGGGGAATGGATTCGTAATCAGTAGGTCACCGGTTCAAGTCCGGTTATCGGCTCCAGTACATCAAGCACTTAGCCCGACGGGTTAGGTGCTTGTCCTTTTTTGGGTTCGGTATGGTGCAGGTTTGGCGACAGTCCGCCCCTCGCCAGGAGCCCCCACCGGCAACATGGCCGTTTGACCGCGCCCGCGAAAGATTCGGCCCTGTTGGTCCCGGCAGGGCTGGTCCTGGCCTGCGTCGAACCGCAAGGAAACCAGTCCGCATCCCTCGCCCCGTCAGACAGATCCATGCAAACAATCGAGTCCGCCTCGACACTGCATTGACCCCGGCCAGAGAATCGGGTACTCGTACCCATTCTCAATCTCGCATTGCCAACGCACTCGGACCAGCCACAGGAGGGGAGAGAACGCATGATTTTCGAAGGATTGAAGCTGACCCTGCTCGGCATGGGGGTGGTGTTTGCCTTCCTCGGGCTGCTGGTTGTGGTCATCAGGCTGATTGCCAGGGTGCTCAAACCGCTGACAGACCGGGAACTGTCAGCCCGACGCGGGCTTGTCCCCGCCAGAAAGTCTCCCCGGCATCACCAGGAACTGGAGGAGAAACGGCGGATCCTGGCGGTGATCAGCGCGGCCATCACCGCCCACCGTGCCCGGGTGGCGACCGCCCAGGCGATCGCACCCCGGCCCGCGGCAGTTGGTCCGGGCAGTGTCCTTTCTGAGCGGAGCCGACTCCCCCAGGCCGCTGCCGGTCCGGTCCGGCGCGCACCCGGCCTCATCCGCCTCCTGGTCCGCGACCCGGCGGCCAGGCTGCATCTCCAGTGGCTCAGGCAGTACAAACACAACCATTGAGCAGTGACGGGCGACCGGAAGGCGAAACCCGCCCGCTCCCGCACCGGTTGCCGGTATCCCCTTGAACAACCCGACGAAGAGACGAACATGACCAAACTCTCCCGCTACAAGGTGACGGTCGACGGTGTCACCTACCAGGTGCAGGTGGAAGACGAAACAGGGGAGATCGCCGCGGTGAGCGGCGGCCCCTTCAAGGCTGGCGAGGCGCCCGCGCGGGCCCCGGTCGAGGTGCGCACCCATCTGCCCGGCAACGTCTACGCGGTGCTGTGCGCCGCCGGCGACCGGGTGAACAAGGGGGACACCCTGATCATCGTCGAGGCCATGAAGATGGAATCGCCCATCTATGCCCCGGACACCGGCGTTGTCCAGTCGGTGGAGGTGGACAAAGGGCAGACCGTCAATTCCGGGCAGGTCCTGGTGGTCCTGTCCTGACCGGCCAACCGGAGCGAGATGAAGAGCACGATGAACAAGACCGGGACACTGACCGGCGCGGTCGTCCTCCTGCTGCTGTTCGCCGGTGTCCAGGGTGTCGCGGCCGGGCAGACGACCGGCGCGGAGTTGCAGTCCATGCCCCCGATGATGGACATGATCGCCCATTTCTGCCGGTCCACCGGGCTCTATGCCTTCCTGTTCCCGGCCGATGGCGGCTGGACCGAGGGGCTTGGCCGCCTGCTCATGATCGGTATCGGTCTCCTGCTCCTCTACCTGGCCATCCGACGGGAGTTCGAGCCGCTGCTCCTCCTGCCCATCGGTTTCGGCGCCATTCTCACCAACATCCCCCTGGCCGGCATGAACGATCCGGGCGGCATACTCCAGCTTATCTACCAGGTGGGCATCAAGTCCGGAGCCTTTCCCCTGATCATCTTCATGGGCATCGGCGCCATGACCGATTTCGGGCCGATGCTTGCCAACCCCAAAACCGCGCTGCTCGGGGCGGCGGCCCAGTTCGGCATCTTCACCACCCTCATCGGCGCGCTGCTGCTCTCCAGGTACGTGCCGGGTATCGATTTCGACCTGCTCGACGCGGCCTCGATCGGCATCATCGGCGGCGCCGACGGTCCCACCGCCATCTTTCTGGCCAGCCAGCTCTCGCCCCACCTGCTCGGTTCCATCGCGGTGGCGGCCTATTCCTACATGGCGCTGGTGCCGATCATCCAGCCGCCGATCATGCGTGCCCTGACCTCGCCGGCGGATCGGCGCATTCGCATGGAGCAGATGCGCCACGTGGGCAAGGTGGAAAAGATCGTTTTCCCGCTCATCGTCCTGGGGCTGAGCGTTGTCCTGCTGCCCTCGGCCGCCCCGCTCATCGGTTTTTTCATGTTCGGCAATCTGATGCGCGAATGCGGGGTGGTGGAGCGGCTGTCGACCACGGCCCAGAACGCCCTGCTCAACATCGTCACCATCTTTCTCGGCCTGGGCGTGGGCGCCCAGATGTCCGCCGACAATTTCCTCACCCCCGCGACCCTGGGCATCCTCCTGCTCGGCGCCATCGCCTTTTCCATCGGCACCGCCTCGGGCGTACTCATGGCCAGGATCATGAACCTGTTCCCCGGTGCCAGGGTCAATCCACGCATCGGTTCGGCCGGTGTCTCCGCCGTGCCCATGGCGGCCCGGGTCAGCCATCGGCTGGGCATGGAGGCGGACCCGGAGAACATGTTGCTCATGCACGCCATGGGACCGAACGTGGCCGGGGTTATCGGCTCGGCGGTGGCGGCCGGCGTGCTCCTGACCCTCAAGGATTTCGCCGGCTGACCCGGCACGAGGTGCGGTCGGCCGGTCGCAAGCGTCGTTGACTTTGCCGTGGAGATGGTTTAACCCCTAAAATCAACAGCACATTTCCCGGGTGGCGAGACACCCTTTGCGCACTGAGGAGAGGAGAATGATCGTACGCGTGATTATGACCCGCAAGATGGCCAGGTACGGCCGCGGTCTGGATGTCAGCCTGCTGCCGATCCTGTCGGAGCTGCTCGTGGAGTTGCGCAGTATCGCCAATCGCCAGGCCGGGTACATTTCCGGGGAGACCCTGCGCAACGTCAACAACCCGGAAGAATACGTGGTCATCAGCACCTGGCGGTCGCTCGAGGACTGGGAAAGGTGGTTCGCCAACGAGAAAAGGGCCGAACTCGAGGGCAAGGTGGACGCCCTCATCGGCTCGCCGACCAGCTATAAAATTTACAGTTATTACTGATCACTGCCGCCCTGGCCGCAGGGCGGAGCCGGCCGCGGTGGCCGGCGGTGGCCGCGACCCTTCTGCCCGGCGGAGAGGGGCCGGCTTCCGGTTCCAAACAAAAAGCACCTGACCCGGTTGGTCAGGTGCTTTTTTTTGGTCCCGGGGTGCTGCCGCCGCCGGCTTCCTGATCGTCGGCAGGGCTCAGGGGGAAATTTTTCCGGCAGCCGGTCAGAAGGTCAATTCGCGGATGATGAGGGTGAGCACCGGTTTGAACATCTCGCCGAGCCAGCTCCGGGCCGTGCCCCTGATGACCGCGGTGCCGCGCAGGAGTTGCTGTTGCCGGGGCGGCCCGTCGAGGACGACCCGCACCCGGTAGAGGGTGTCCCGGGGGGCGAGGCTGGTTTCCCGGGCGACCACGGCCACCGGGCCGCCGTACCGCACCGACAGCATGGGGTGGGGGAGTTGCAGGGTGCGGGTGGCATCGACGCTCTCCACCCGGCCGGTGAGCGGGGCCAGGGCCTGGTTTTCCGGGTAGAAACGGACGCTTGCGCCTGGGGGCAGTCGTTCGACATCCTCCTGCCTGATAAAGGCCTCGGCCACCCAGCGGGTCGTGTCCACCAGCGTTGCCAGTGGCGTCTGCGAGGCCACCCAGCTGCCCCTGGCCAGTTCCCGGTTGACATCGAGCAGGGTGCCGGCGAACGGCGCGGTCAGCTGCAGGCGGCCCGCTTCCTCGGCA
>JAGODN010000279.1 GCA_017998195.1 Desulfobulbus sp.
GGCTTTCGGCGGTGTCGTCGGGTTTCGCCACGGTCGCGCCCAGGGAGATGGAGACGCCCAGGCGCGCCTCGTAGTGCATCAGGAAGGACTGGTTGACGAGCACTCGCATCCGGTTGCCCAGCACGACCAGGTCCTCCGCGTCGATGCTGCGGATCACGCCCACGAACTCCTCCCCGCCCCAGCGGCCGTACACGTCAAAGGCCCGCGAGTTGGCAGTGAAGGTGTTGGCCACCAGTTTGAGCACGGCGTCACCCACGTCGTGACCGTAGGTGTCGTTGAACCGCTTGAAAAAGTCGATGTCCATGAACAGCAGGCCAAAGGGAATGCCGTAACGCCGCATCTCCTCGAAGCGGGCCTCGATCTCCCGCTGCAGGTAGGCCCGGTTGGCCAGCTGGGTGAGGGTGTCGAGCAGGGCCAACTGCTCGAGCTCCCTGACCCGCGAGTTGTTGGCCAGGATGTTGCTCAGGTCGGTGAACAGTTCGACCCCGCCCACCACTTGCCCCGCCCGGTCCTTGAGCGGCCCGGTGCGCACCAGCACCGGCACCCGGTGGCCATCCCTGTGACGCAGGAACACCTCGGCCTCGCGGCCGACACAGTCGGCCATGGTCATGGCCAGCGGGCACAGCCCCCGGCAGAGGCTGCGGCCGTCGGTGTCCACGTGAACGAGGATGTTGGCCGCGCAGGAGCGGCCCAGGACCTCGGCCGCCGGGTACCCGGTGATGCGCTCGGCCGCGTGGTTCCAGAAGGTGATGACGCGGTGGGTGTCGGTGCAGTAGAGACCGTCGTGCAGGTTTTCGAGGACGTCGGCGAGTTGTACGTTGTCCAGGTGCATGGGGTTCTGGAGGGGCTGACAAGATTTGAAAATCGTTCGCCTGCCGCGGTCCGGACGAGAGCTCCCGGGGCGCTGCCTGCCGCACCCGGAAGGGCCTCTCTCGCCGGTGGTCGGCGGCCTGGTCGCAACAGCGGGCGTCCCCGGGATCAGCCCTGCAGGTACTTGGTGATCTCCTCGAGGGTGATGATTTCGATGGCCGCCTCCATGTTGCGCGACCTGACCCGGCTGGGCGGGGTCTGCCCCTGGGCGAGCGGCAGCAGTTCCGGCTTGCGGTCGTCGACAAAAAGGATCACCGCCGGCGCCCGCACCGTGTCTTCCAGGCGAAAGCCGGCCAGCTTGGTGGTTTCGGCGTCGATGACGACGGTGTCGTTGTCAATCTTCATGATCTCTCCCCTGTGCTGTCAGGTGGTGGATGTGAACCGGACCCGCCGGGCAGTGCGGCCGGCGGGCAATGGATTGGAGGCAATGGCGGCCGGGAGCCGTCAGTCGCCCGCGGCGCAGCGGTGCCGGCCGTGTTCCTGCATGGCCAGCACCGCGGCGCGGATGGCGTCCCACTGACCGCTCCACCGGTCGTAGCTGTCCGCCTGCAGGAGCGTGCGGTACAGGGCGAGGGCATTGTCCAGGCCCACGGTCTCCGCCAGCAGCTCCGCCGGGAAGGCGCCGTCCAGCTCGGCCGGCCGGGGGTCGCGCTGGTAGAAGGCGAGCCGGCCAAAATACAGGGCCAACTCCTGCAGCAGATCCCACAGTCCAGCCCGCCAGGCGGCCAGGTCTTCGGCCCGGCGCAGCTGTTCCAGGCAGGCCGTGAGGCCGGGACTGGCCAGGTCGACCAGGGCGAAGCGGTAGCAGCCGTCCGCGGGCGGCTGTTCGCCGTTGACCTCGTGCCAGCTGACCAGGGCATGGGCGCGGGTGGCGATGCGCATGGCCTGGAACCGGGACCAGAGGAGAAACTCGTACCAGGCGTGGGCGATGGCCTGCTCCTGGGTGAAGCGGTAGACGTTGCCGTGGTCCGCGCTATAGCGGCATAGGTTGGCCAGGTGCACCAGGTCGCCCACCAGGGTGTGGAGAAAGGACAGCCCGGAGATCGCCGCGTTGTTGAGCAGGATGCGGTGGCCCGGGTTCCGGCCGCTGTCGAACACCGGTCGGCTGGCAGGGGTTTCCAGGCCAAGCGGGGCGTAGTAACGGGCCACCTGGTCGCACTCGTCCGCGAAGTTGTCGGTCTTGACGATCCGCACCGCTCCGGTCAGGGCCGGGTCCAGTTCCTCGGGGCGGACAAAGGCCAACGCCCTGGTCAGCAGGGCGGTCTCCCGGCTGGAAAAATTATCGAGTTGCATGCGTTGGTGTCGCTCTCCATGAAAAAGGGCAGCCGCTCCGGGCTGCCCTCGTGCGGCAACGGGCGGCGCGAGCCGCCCGCGCGATTATTTCTTCTCGCCCTCGGCCTGCTTGGCGGCCATACGCTCCGCTTCCTGCTCGAGCAACTCACCCAGCGCCCTGGCCGTTTCGCCGACCACGCGGACGCAGTGCTGCCGCCGGCTCTCAGGGTTGCCGTAGAAATCCTTGACCTGGTCGCGCTCCATCCAGTCGACCCGGGCGATCTGGCAGCAGTTGATGCCGCCGTACTCGTCGGTCAGGTCCTGGAAATTCTTCATGACGATCTTGGTGGCGTTCCACATGCGCGGGTTTTCCTTCCCGTCCAGGCTGGAACGGCTGTACATCGTGCCGAGCACGCTCACCGCGCCCACCAGGGCGCCGCAGATGTTGCCGGTACCGCCGATGCCGCCGCCAAAGGCCCCGAGCGCCTTGATCACCGCCGGATCATCCACCCCCAGCTTCTCCATGCCGACCGTGGCCAGCACCTGGCTGCAGTGCAGTCGCTTCAGGAACAGGTCGATCGCTTTCTCCCGCATTTCGTCCGGTGTCATCATTTCCTCCATGGCGTTGAGGGGACAGGTGGCCTATATTGAAAGTCGTTTAACTTACCCGATCCGCCCCGGACGGCGCACCGGTTTTTCACCCGGACCGCAAAAAACGACCAGAACACGTGCAGCTTCCCCTGTCTTCGGAAACCGTCATTGTCCTTGACTTCGAAACCACCGGCATGTCGCCCGACCACGGCGACCGGCCCATCGAGGTGGGCGCGGTGCGCATCGAGGGTGCCATGATCGTCGACCGGTTTCAGCAGTTGATGAACCCCGGGTTCACCATCAGCCGGTTCATCGAGTCGCTCACCGGCATCAGCAACGACCTGGTCGCCGAGGCCCCGGACTGCGAAACGGTGATGACCCGGTTCGCCGACTGGATCGGCGATGCTCCGCTGGTCGCCCACAACGCCGGCTTCGACAGCCGTTTTCTCGATGCCGAGCTGGCCGCGCTCGGCCGCCAGCGAACCAACCCCATGGCCTGCTCCATGCTGGCGGCGCGACGGCTCCTGCCCGAGGCGGCCAACCACAAACTGGCCACCCTGGTGCGCCACTGCGGCATACGTTCCGGCACCTTTCACCGCGCCCTGGCCGATGCGGAGATGACCGGGCACCTGTGGATCGCCATGACCGACCTGCTGAAAAGCCGCCACGGCCTGCTGGCCGCGCCCTTCCCGCTCATGCAGGAACTGTCCCGCATGGGCCGGGCCAGGGTGGGCCGCCACCTGCAGGCGGTGGCCCGGCAGCAACGGGCCGCGACGCTGCCCACCGGCAACCCGTCATGGTTCCGGTAACAGAAACCGTGCAGACCGTCCGCCGGCAGCTGTTCGACCTGCTTGCCGCCGGACCGCACGGGGTGCGCGAACTCTCCCAGCTGCTCCACCAGAGCGAGCGCGAGATCTACGACCACCTCCGCCACCTGGAGCGGACGGCGCGGGGCGCCGGCCGGCGACTGGTGATTGAGCCGGCGGTCTGCCTGGCCTGCGGCTTCGTGTTCGCCCACCGCACCCGGCCCCAGCCGCCCGGCCACTGCCCCCAATGCCGCGCCACCCGCATCCGCCGGCCGCGCTACCTGCTCCGCTGAGCCTTCTCCGGTGCGACCATGAC
>JAGODN010000280.1 GCA_017998195.1 Desulfobulbus sp.
CGCACGTGCTGCCGGTGTCCGTGCTCACCGCCTTCCTTGGCGCACCGGTATTCCTGGTGCTCATCCTGCGCGGGGGACGGCGATGATCCTCGACGCGAGCCGCCTCCACTTCGCCTACAACGGCGCGGACCTGCTCCGGGATATCGATTTCCAGGTGCGGCCGGGCGAGCTGGTCGCCATCCTCGGCCCGAACGGGGTGGGCAAGACCACCCTGCTCAAGTGCCTGAACGCCATGCTCACCCCGCGCTCGGGCGTGGTCACGGTGGAGGGCGCGGACGTGCTCCGCCTGCGTCCGGCCGAGATCGCCACCCGCATCGGCTATGTCGCCCAGAAGCAGGAGACCGCCCGGCTGACCGTGTTCGACGCGGTGCTCATGGGCCGCACCCCGCACCTGCGCTGGCGGCCCGGGGAGCGCGACCTGTGCATGGTCGAGGCGACCCTGCGCCACCTGCGCCTGGAGACGCTCGGCCTGCGCCGCATCGACCAGCTGAGCGGCGGCGAACTGCAGAAGGTCTGCCTGGCCCGGGCCCTGGTGCAGGAACCACGGCTGCTGCTGCTCGACGAGCCGACCAGCGCCCTTGACCTGAAGAACCAGTTCGAGATCATGCAGCTGCTCCGCCACGTGGTGGACAGCCATGGTATGGGCGCGGTCATGACCATGCACGACCTGAACCGGGCCATGCGTTACGCGGACACCGCGCTCATGCTCAAAGACGGCCGCGTGCACAGCTACGGCCCCACCCGGGCGGTGACCGCAGCCATGATCGAGGCGGTCTACGGCCTGCCGGTGGAGATCCACCGCATCAACGGCTGCCCGCTGGTGGTGCCCCGCGCCGAGCAACACCACCACGCGGAACCGGACCACCACCACCCTTCCACCCAGGAGACCCCATGAGCTGTCAGCTCGACCCCCAGACCATAAACGCCACCATCGCCTTTCACGGCCACAGCTGCCCCGGCCTGGCCATCGGCATGCGCGCCGCCGAGATCGCCCTGCAGGAGATGGCCGGCGCCGGCCCGGCCGACCTGGTCTGCGTCAGCGAAACCGACATGTGCGGCGTGGACGCCATCCAGTTCCTCACCGGCTGCACCTATGGCAAGGGCAACCTGCTCCACCGCGATTACGGCAAAATGGCCTTCTCCTTCCACAACCGTGCCACCGGCCGGGCCATCCGGCTGCTGTTCAACCCCGAGGCCTGGGGCGACGGGCGCGAGGAGTTCACCGCGCTCATGGCCAAAAGCGGCCGGCCGGACTGCACCGCGGCGGACCGCGAGCGGCTGGCGACCCTGCGCACGGCGTTGCAGGAGCGGTTGCTGCGTCTGCCGGCTGAGGACGTCTTCTTCGTCCGGGACTGCACCGAGCCCCTGCCGCGGCCGGCCCGGGTGCTGGACAGCCTCGTGTGCGCGGACTGCGGCGAGGCGACCATGGAATCGCGCACCCGCCGCTTTGGTGGCCGCACCCTGTGCATCCCCTGCTTTGCCCGGGTGGAGCAGAAGGTCTGAGCCCGTGCCCGATCGCGATCACGAACCGGGCACCCTCCCCTGCCCCTGCGGCTCGGGGCTGAGCTTCGGCGACTGCTGCGGACCGATCCTTTCCGGCCGCACCGCCCCGGCCACCGCCGAGGCGCTCATGCGTTCGCGCTTCACCGCCTTTGTCCGGGGTGACCGCGCCTACCTGCTGTCCAGCTGGCATACGTCCACCCGGCCGGCCGCCCTCGACCCGGACGACCAGCCCCGGTGGCACAGCCTGCGCGTGCTGCGCAGCGAGGACGGCGGCCCGGGTGATGAGACCGGCCTGGTCGAGTTCCTGGCCGAGGGCAGGGCCCACGGCCGACCGGTGCAGTTGCACGAGGTGAGCCGCTTTGTCCGCGAACACGGCCGCTGGCAGTACCTGGACGGGCGGATCATCCCGGCCGACCGGCCGCCCGCCATCGCCAAAACCGGCCGCAACGACCCCTGCCCCTGCGGCAGCGGCCGCAAGTTCAAAAAATGCTGCGGCCGCTGACCGCGCGTCCCTGAAGGCGGGCCATAGGCCGGGTCGCACACCATGGAGCCGGGTCCGGCCACCGCTGCTGCCCCGCCCGTTGTTCCCGCCCGTCCCCCAGCCCCTGTCCGGACCACGATCAGTGGAGATCGCGGTTCCGTGCGCCGCCGCTCTCGGCTATACTGCCTCCATACCCGCCAAAGCCAACGGGCCGTCACGGCCCCCATCGTGGAGGAGAGATGCGAGACCCGGTCCGGCTGATCGCATTGCTGCTGGCAACGCTCTGCTGGCCGACCGCGCCGGCCGCCGCCCTGAACCCGGACCAGCTGCTCGACCGGGCGGGGCCCGCGGTGGTCACGGTGCGCGCCTTTGCCGGCGGCGCATCGGTGGGCGCGGGCAGCGGCGTGGTCCTGCCCTCCGGCCGCATCGGCGCCGGCTGTCGCCAAGTTGACACCGCCGGCGCCTGGCGCATCGGCCAGGACGGTCACAGCACGGCCGCGGTCCTGGTCGCGGCCGACCGGGACGGCCGACTCTGCCTGTTCGCCCCGGCCGACCCCATCGGCACGCCCTCCCGGCCCCGCCTCGGCCGGCTGCGTCCGAACGCCACGGTGTACGTGGTGGGCCGGCCGCGCGGGCTCGAGGCGACCGCGACCCCGGGCCGGGTCATCCGTGCGGGCGACGGCCGGACCAACCCGATCCAGACCACGGCCGCGGTTTCCCCGGGGGCGGATGGCGGCGGGCTGTTCGACGACCAGGGCCGACTGGCGGGAGTGGCCAGCCTGGAACGGCAGGACGGCCACTGGCTGGCCCGGCCGGTGGCGCAGCTGCTGGCGCTTGATTCCACCCCGGCGCTCGGTTCCGCACCGGCCCCGGCAGCTGGAGCGGAGGCCGGACCGGATTGGCCCGGGCGGGCCATGGTGCTCGAACAGAGCGGCGACCGGGAGGGGCTGCTCGCCTGGTGCCGCCGCTGGACCGCGGCCGAGGCGTCCAGCGCCGACGCCTGGTTCGCCCTGGGCACCGCCTACAGCCTGCTCGGCCGCAGCAGCGCGGCCATCGACAGCTACCGCCGCACCGTGCGCCTCGACCCCAGGCACCTGGATGCCTGGTTCAACCTCGGCCTCACCTACGGCCGGCTCGGTCGCCACCGCGACGCCATCCGCGCCCTGCGCCGCACCCTGGAGATCGACCCGGCCGACGCGGAGGCCTGGTCCCAGCTCGGCCTGGCCTACCTGGCCGCCGGCAACCGGGAATCCGCCCGGGCCGTGGCCGCCGAACTGGCGGGGCTTGACCCGGAACGGGCCGCCGATCTGCGCCGCCGGGCCGGCCTGGACCCGCCGCCGGCCGACAGCCATCGCCATCCGGCCGGGGTGCAGGGGGTCGCGCCCGGCCGGGCCGCTCCCTGACCCCGGAGGAGGAACACCCCATGCCCGTCATTGCCCTGCTGCCCCTTGTTCTCCTGCTGTTGTGCGCCGATGCGACCACGGTCACGGCCGCCGAAGGGCCGCCCACGGACCGCATCGCCACCTCGGCCGGCCCGCTGGACCTCACCTTCCTCGGTCACGGCACCCTCATGCTCACCTTCAAGGACACGGTCCTCCACGTCGACCCGTACGGCAAGGTGGCCGACTACGCCGCCCTGCCGCGGGCGGACCTGGTCCTGCTCACCCACGACCACGCGGATCACCTGGACCAGGCGGCGCTCGCCCTGGTGCGCACGCCGGTAACCGACATCGTCCTGCCGCCGGTCTGCGCCGACCGGGTGCAGGGCGGGCTGATCCTGAAAAACGGCGAGACCCGTACCGTGCGCGGCATCACCGTCACCGCGGTGCCGGCCTACAACCTGGTCCACCACCGCGACAACGGC
>JAGODN010000281.1 GCA_017998195.1 Desulfobulbus sp.
CCGCTGCCAAACATGGCCAGGTTTTCGGTGATCAGGCTTTGCTTGATGGTAGTTGCCTTGCCAGTAAAAAGTCCGCCGCCGCGACGAGCCCGGTTGCCGGAAACGGTGCACTGTACCATCGTCAGCGAACCACCATTGAGTATACCCCCGCCAGTCACATAATTCGAGTTGTCGCCAACAGCAGTGTTGTTCCTGACAACCACGTTGTTCAAGGTGAGATTTTCGCGGTTTTGAATGCCCGCGCCGCCAGGGAGTGAAACAGTTGGAGTAACCCTGCCGTTTTGTATGGTCAGATTTTTCAGAACACCAGAGATACCCTCAAGTTTAAAGCTGAATAGAATATCGAACACCCGGTCGATGGCGTTGCCGTCGATGATCGTTTTGTCCGGACCGGCGCCGGTGATGGTGACCGAGTCGCGGATGTCGAGGTCGCCGGCGGAGTTCGTATCGTCACCGCTGCCGGTAATGGTCAGGGTATAGATCCCCGCCGGAAGGATGATTTCGTCCGGTCCCGGATTGCTGTTGGCACTGTTTAGAGCTGAACGGAGGCTGATTTTGGGGTCAGAAGGAAGGAATGGTAAATAATCGTCTTGGGTATTAACGGTATAGGGATCCGCGGGCGACGCCGTTGCCGGCAGCAGAGCTAGGCCGGCCAGGGCGAGGGAGAAGAGCAGAGATCGAACCGACAATGTGGCGGTGAACATGGCGTCTCCTCCCATGGCTGGTCGGTGATGGTGTGGCAGGAAAACCATGACGGAAAACCAGTAAAAAGGCAATCGCCATCCACCTGCAGGCCGGGCATTTTCCGTTGCGGCAGAAGGGATTCGATCGCAGGCGGCGCTCACCCCGCGTCGCGTCCGGCCTTTCATTGCGCTGCGCGGGTCTGCAGAAGGCTTGGGCTGCATTCTTTTTGTTTCGCCTGCCTCTTTTTTGTTGCGCCAGGGCTTGGTCACTGTCGGTTCGGGCAACATCGTGCCGCCCGAAAAAGAGCGGGTGCCAGGCCGAAGAGTTCGTGATAAGAACACCTTGGAGGCACCACAGAACCAAGGGGTCAAAACTGGCATCCATCGTGCTAGAACGCGAGGGCAGGGCCGGATCCGGCCCCCAACGCACACCGGACACGCGCATGGGTACACGAAACCTGACATACACGCCGATCCTCATGGCACTGGCCGTGGTCCTCTGCCTGCCCGGCGAGGCCCGGGCCCTGCAGGTGCACGGCGGGCCGGAAGGGCTGTATGTCCACCAGATGGCCCACCTGCACTACTTCCTCGCGCTGGGCTACTTCTTCTGGGATATCCGCCGCACCGCCTTCACCGGCCGCGGCTGGCGCTACCTGCAGCTCTACTGCATCCTCATGGCCGCCTGGAACGTGCTCGCCTTTGTCGGCCACATCGTCGGCGTCTACCTGCACCCGGACGAACTGCTGCGCACCAACGGCTACCTGTCCACCTACCTGCTCGGGCCGCTGGACCTGCACAAGCTGACCTTCTACGCCACCAAGCTCGACCACCTGCTGTGCATGCCGGCCCTGTTCTTCCTGTTCATCGGCATGCGCTCGTTCTACCATTCGGTGGCGCAAGAGCACTCCAGGGGGAGCCGATGAACGGCCTGCCCATGCTGCCGGCCATCCTCGTGGATGTGGCCGGATCGGCGCTCAACATCCTGTTTTCGTTTCTCGCCACCTGGTACGCCTTCCGCCTGACCCGGCTCAAGCCCGACAACTTTCTCTGGGGCTACCTGTTCTACGTCACTCTGGCCATCTCGGCCTTTGCCATCAGCCGGGCCGTGGGCCACATCAGCCGGGAACTCCTGCAGGTCGCCGGCCGCGGTGACATCTGGCAGGCGATCGGCCCCTACTCGGGCGCGTTCAACACCCTGTTCATGATCTCGGTGGCCGCGGTGATGATCTTCTATCACAAGGGCGTACAGGCCTACGAGGCCATCGAGCAGGAGGCGGCCAAGCTCAAGCAGTCCAAGATGCGGCTGGCCCAGGCGGCCCGGGAACTGAAGGAGCTGAACCTCAACCTTGAGGAAAAGGTCGAGGAGCGCACCGGCGAGCTGTCCAAGTCGGAGAAGAAGTTCCGCCACCTGTTCACCGCCTCCAAGGACATGGTGTTCTTCACCGACAACCGCCAGAACATCGTCGACATGAACAGTTCGGGCTTCGGCATGCTCGGTTATTCGCACCTGGAGTCCATCCGCCTCAGTCTGCGCGACATCTTCCGTCACGAGGGCGACGTGGATACCTTCGTCGCCCTGCTTGCCCGCGACGGCTTTGTCAGCGACCTGGAGGCGGAGTTCGTCAAGAAGGACGACGCCACCATCTACGTGCTCATCTCGGCCACCGCCCTCTACGACGACGAGGGCAACATCACCGGCGCCGAGGGCATCGCCAAGGACCTTACCCGACTGAAGACCATGATGGAGCAGCTCGTCTCCAGCGAGAAAATGGCCACCGTCGGCCAGATGGCCGCCGGCATCGCCCACGAGATCAACACCCCGCTGGGCATCATCCTCGGCTACACCCAGCTGATGATGGACGACTTCGAGCGGGATTCCGAGACCTACCAGAATCTGGAGGTGATCGAGCGGCAGACCAAGGCCAGCCGCAAGATCGTCGCCGACCTGCTCAAGTACTCGCGCCAGTCGGGCAGCGCCCGCGAGTCGGTGAACTGCAACGAGATCGTCCAGGATTCGGCCGCGGTCACCGAGCACAACCTCAACCTGAGCCACATCAAGGTGCAGCTCGACCTGGCCGCGGACCTGCCGCTCATCGTCGGCGACCCGGAAAAGCTGCGCCAGGTGATCGTCAACCTGATCAACAACGCCCACCACGCCATGGAGGCCAGGGGCGGCGGCGAACTGCTGCTCGCCACCGGCGTGGACCGGGAGCGGGGCCTGGTGCGGATCGAAGTGCGCGACAGCGGCGACGGTATCCCGGAGCAGATCAAGGCGCGCATTTTCGATCCCTTCTTCACCACCAAGCCGGTGGGCAAGGGCACCGGCCTCGGCCTGTCCGTGTCCTACGGCATCATCCAGGAGCACGGCGGCACCATCGAGGTAGAAAGCCCGGTGATCGGCCCCGACAACACCAGAATTCCAGGCACGCTGTTCCGGCTGCTGCTCCCCTTCGCCGGGGAGACGGCCGCGGTCAGGGACTAGCGGCCGCACTCACGACGGAGACCATCACATGGCAGAGATTCTCACCCTGGACGACGTGCTCGACGCCACCGTACTCGTCGGCAAGATTCTCAAGAAAAAGGGGCACACTGTGCATACCTTCACCGAGGAGGACGAGGCCATCGCCTTCAACCGGCAGCACCCGGTGGACCTGGCCATCCTCGACATCAAGCTGAAGAAGATGAGCGGCATCGAGGTGCTGGCCATCCTCAAGGAGGACAACCCGGCCATGGGCGCGATCATGCTCACCGGCTACCCGACCGTGGAGACCGCCCGCGAGGCCATCAGCCTGGGCGCGGACGAGTACTGCGTCAAGCCGATTGACCGCAGCGAACTCGAGGAAAAGGTCGACAAGGTGCTCTCCGCGCGAGCCAGGCGGTAACGGGCGCACACGGATCACGAACAGGCAGGGGCGCAGGGTGGACACGCACACGCACCAGTCACGGGAACGGCAATTCCTCGACATCTTTCACAAGGTGACCAGTCGCACCGCCATGGTGCTCGACCACCAGGAGGTGATGGAGACCATTGTCCGCGCCCTGCCGGAACTGCTCGGCATCGATGCCTGCACCATCCGCCTGCTGGATGCATCCACCCATTCCTTCGTGCTCGGCGCGGCCCACGGGGTGTCCCTGGAGTACCTGTCCCGGG
>JAGODN010000282.1 GCA_017998195.1 Desulfobulbus sp.
GTTCCACCCCGAGTCGTCGCGGGTGGCGCGGATGGCCTCGGCCGGCCGCTACGGATTGGCCCAGTCGATTTTCCAGGTGGGCGGCAACGCCGGCACCGCGGCCGGCCCGCTGCTCGCCGCGCTGGTGGTGCTGCCCTACGGCCGCGCCAGCCTGGCCTGGTTCTCGCTGTTCGCCCTCCTGGCCATGCTCATCCTCTGGCGGGTGGGCGTTTGGTATCGCGACCGGCAGCGGGCGGAGCGGCTGCGTCCCCGTCCGGCCGTCCGCGCCCGGGAGGCGAAGCGGTCCGCGGTCTGGCCGGTGGCCGTACTGCTCATCCTGATGTTCTCCAAGTTCTTCTACACCACCAGCCTGCACAGCTACCTGACCTTCTACCTGATCGACAAGTTCGCCATCCCGGTGCGTACGGCGCAGCTCCACCTGTTTGTCTTCCTGTTCGGCGCGGCGCTGGGCACCATCCTCGGCGGGCCGATCGGCGACCGCATCGGCCGGCGCCAGGTGATCTGGTGGTCCATCCTCGGCGTGGCCCCGTTCACCCTGGCTCTGCCGCATGCCAGCCTGTTCTGGACCGGGCCGCTCACCTTTGTCATCGGCCTGTTGCTCGCCTCGGCCTTCCCGGCCATCCTCGTCTACGCCCAGGAGCTGTTTCCCGGCCGGGTGGGCATGATCTCCGGCCTGTTCTTCGGGCTCGCCTTCGGCCTGGCCGGCATCGGCGCGGCCCTGCTCGGCCAGCTGGCCGACCGCACCTCCATCGGCTTTGTCTACCAGGTCTGCGCCTGGCTGCCCCTGCTCGGCGTGTGCGCGGTGTTCCTGCCCGACCTGCGCGGCCGGGAACAGGAAGGCTGAAGCCGGCGCCCGACCCGCATAGTCTTTCCCCCAAACGCGACAAGGCGGCCCCACGGGGCCGCCTTGTCGCGTTTGCAGATGTTTTCCTGCGCTGGGCTCAGACGAGCAGCTCCAAGCCGGAGAAGAAGTAGCCGATCTCGAAGGCCGCGGTCTCCGGGGCGTCCGAGCCGTGGGTGGCGTTGGCCTCCAGGCTGTCGCCGAACTCGCGGCGCAGGGTGCCCTCGGCGGCCTGGGCCGGGTTGGTGGCGCCCATCAGGTCGCGCCATTTTTTGATCGCGCCCTCGGCCTCGAGCACCATGACGATGCACGGCCCGCTGGACATGAAGTCGGTCAGTTCACCGAAGAAGGGCCGCTCCTTGTGCACGTAGTAGAAGCCCTCGGCCTCGCGCTTGCTCAGGTAGAGCTTCTTCAGGCCGACGACAGTAAACCCTTCGGCGTAGATGCGGGCGAGGATCTTGCCGGCGTTGCCGGCGGCAAAGGCATTGGGCTTGATGATGGCAAAGGTCCGTTCCATGACTGCTGTCTCCTTGCTGGAATGATGAATGATGCGGGATTGTCGTGATACTGAGCGGGCCGGACGGATCCGACGGCCGCGCGCGGCGACCTATACCATGATCACCGGCCCGCGGCAACAGCCGCGGCCGTAAACGCAAAGGGGGCGCGCACCGTTTCCGGCCGCACCCCCTGCGGGTTTGGTTCCTGTTCGGGCCTAGTTTTCGAGGAGCACGAACTGGCCATCCCTGACGATGAGCATGGCAAAGGCGTCCATGCCCAGGCCGCCGTGGTCGGTGGGCGAGAAGTTGAAGGTGCCGGCCGTGCCGATCAGGCCGGTGATGCGCTCCACCGCGTCGCGCACCTTTTCGCGGTCCGTGCCGGCCTGCTCGATGGCCCGGGCGAGGATGGTCAGGGCGTCGTAGGTGTGGCCGCCGAAGGTGGAGACCTTTTCCTTGAACTTGGACTCGTAGGAATCACGGTACTTGATCAGGAAATCGCGCTGCGGCCCGGGCGGCAGGGCGTCGGCCACGAGCATGCGGCTGGCCGGGAAGATGATGCCCTCGGCCGCGACCCCGGCTGCTTCGGCGTACTTGATGTTAGCGAAACCGTGGCTCTGGAACAGGGGCACGTCCCAGCCGGCCTGGCGGATGTTCTTGGCGAGGATGGCCTGGGCCGGCACGATCGACCAGTTGACCACCGCCTGGATCTCCGGGTTGGCCCGCAATTTGGCCACGCTGGCGGTCAGGTCGGTGGCGCTCTTGTCGTACACGTCCTCGGCGACGATGGTGATGCCGAAGTCGGCCGCGTTCCTGGCCAGCTGCTCCTTGCCGGCCTTGCCGAAGCCGTCGTTGGCGGCGAGCACGGCGATCCTGCTGATGCCCCGCTTCTGCATGAGGGTGTAGATCTGGCGGGCGGCGAAACGATCGCTGGGTGCGGTCTTGAAGATGTGCGGCGACACCGGGGTGACGATCAGGTCCGCGGCCGAGCAGCTGATCATGATGGTCCGGCCGTCCTCGCAGACCTTCTTGATGCTCAGGCTCTCGCCGCTGGTCGACGGCCCGATGATGGCGAACACCCGGTCCTCCTCGATGAGCTGCTTGGCAAAGCTGATGGCCTTCTCCGGGCTGCCGGCCGAGTCCTTGATGATCAGCTCGATGGTGTGGCCCTTGATGCCGCCGGCCGCGTTGATCTCGTCGGCGAGCATGCGCAGCGAGCGCGAGGCCGGTCCGCCGAGAAAGGCCGCCGGCCCGGTTTCCGCCAGGATGGCGCCGATCTTGATCACCTCGGCCCGCGCGGCCGGGGCAACGAGCAAGAGGGCCAGGGCGAACAGCCCGGCCGAGCGCACCAGTCTCACGAACAATCCGTTTCGTTTCATGCCCTTCCTCCTTGTGCTGTAGTCGTTGCAGGCGCTGTTCGCGCTGTTATGCCCCATTTCCCCGGAGGCGTCAACGCTTTCCCCGGAAACCACGGAAAAACCCTTGCCTCGCAACCGATTCGGCGCAAGCGCCGCGACTGCGGGCGCCCCTTCGGCTCAAACCGGATCGATCCAGTCGGTGAACACGCCGCGCACCCCCCAGGCGAACAGCTCCCGTTGCCGGCCCGGGTCGTTGACCGTGAACACGTTGACAGGCACCCCTTCGGCCCGCAGCCTGCGCACCAGGGCCTCGTCCACCAGGGCGTCCGCCGGGTGGTAGGCGCAGGCCCCGAGCGCGCGCAGGTAGTCGACCAGGTCCGGACGATGGGCCTTGTCCTCCAGGGCGGCCACCGGGATCTCCGCGGCCAGGCTGCGGCAGCGACGCAGGGTGTCGTGAGCGAAACTGGAGAACACCACCTGGGGTCCGGCCCCGGCGGCGCGCACCAGCTGTACGGCCGCACCGGCCAGCCGTTCGTTGGCGGACCGGCTGTGCTGGTCCTTGAGTTCGATGTTGAGCGCCATCCGGCGGCGCACCGCCCAGGCGAGCAGTTCCTCCAGGGTGAGGATGCGCTGGGGCATGAGGGTCTGCAGGACCAGGCGGTCCGTGCGGCCGTCGCGAATGGCGCCGAAGGGGTCGGCGGCGAGGAACCAGCTGCCGAGGTCGAGCCGGCGCAGCTGGCTGAGCGACCAGTCCCGCACCAGCAGGCTGGGTGCGCCGACCACCGGCCGCAGCCGGGCCGCGTCACTGGTGCGGCGCAGATGATGGTCGTGGATGACCACCGGCACGCCGTCGGCACAGAGCTGGACATCGACCTCGATCATGGGGCTGCGGCCCAGGCAGGCGCGGAAGGCGCAGAGGGTGTTCTCCGGCCGGCGGGCCCGGTCGCCGCGGTGGGCGATGACGAGCGGCCCGGGCCCGAGCCGGTCGAACAGGCAGGCGCACGGCCCGGGGGAGTGACCGGCTGCGGCCATGTTCCGTCCCTAGCGGATGATCAGCCGCCCGCCGGCGCCCGGGCCGGCGAGAATGACGAGATCTTCCAGTTCGTTGCGGTCGTCCGTGCCGGGCGGGAA
>JAGODN010000283.1 GCA_017998195.1 Desulfobulbus sp.
CCGGGTCTGCGGGCGGAGGACGGCGGCGGCGCGGCGGAAGAGTTCGGCCAGGCCCGCGTCCGGGGTGGTGTCGAGGATGGCGCGGCAGTTATAGTTCAGGCAGAAGATCGGCTTGATGAGCAGCACGCAGCCGCGTTCACCGAGGAACCGGCAGCCGGCCGGGTCTGTGCCCACCGGGCGCACCTCGCCGCCGAGCAGGAGGTTTATGAGCAGCAGCACCGCGTCCACGTTGTCGGCCATGTAGGCGCTGCAGCAGCCGCCGTCCGGCCGGCTGGCGCAGGCGGTGCAGAGGGCGCCGAAGTCCAGGCGGCGCATGTGGGCGGCGAGCGCTTCGGCGTGCTTGCGCAACTCGGCCAGGGCCGCGGCGAGGGCGGTCTCCTCCGGTCGTGCCGCGAACACGGCGTGCAGCCGGCGGGCCGAGGCCAGCTTGTCGGCCGGGGTGCCGCTGTACAGGCGTTCCAGGAGCAGGGCGGCGCGGGTGGTCATCATCGGAAAATCCTCTCAGCGGACGGCCAGCTGCATGAACTGCTGCCACACCGGCGCGGCCGCCCGACCGCCGGTTTCACCCGCGCCCAGGGAGGCGGAGCGGTCGTGCCCGATCCACACGCCGGTGGTCAGCCCCGGGGCGGAGCCGACGAACCAGGCGTCGATGTTGTTGTCCGTGGTGCCGGTCTTGGCGCTGGCGCCGCGCACGCCGGCCGCGTTTTTGCCGGTGCCGCGCCGCACCACCTGGGTGAGCGTCGCCTGCAGCCAGTCGGCGGTGGCCGGGGCCAGCGCCCGCTCGGCCGGGGCCTGCGGCCAGGGCGTGATCCTCCCGTCCCGGTCCTGCACCCGGGTGATGCCCACCGGTTTGTGGAACAGGCCGCGGTTGGCAAAGGCGGCGTAGGCCGCGGTCAGTTCGAGCACGCTCACCGGCGAGGCGCCGAGCGCGAGCGTCAGGTCGGGCTGCAGGGGCGCGGTGATGCCCAGCCGCCCGCTCAGGCGGACCACCGGGTCCAGGCCGGTCTGGCGCAGCAGCCGCACCGCGGCCACGTTGCTCGAATGGACCAGGGCCTCGGCCAGGCTGAGCGCGCCGCGGTACTCGCCGCGGAAGTTGGTCGGCCGCCAGAGTCTGCCGCCGCCGCTGGGCAGGGCCAGGGGCGTGTCCTGGAGCACGGTTGCGGGCGGCACCCCTCCTTCGAGCGCGGCCGCGTAGACGAGCGGCTTGAAGGCCGAGCCGGGCTGGCGATTGGCCTGCACCGCCCGGTTGAACGGCGCGCTCTGGAAATCGGCGCCGCCGATCATGGCCAGGATGCGGCCGCTGGCCGTGTCCAGGGCCACCAGCGCGCCCTGCGGCGGCGGTTCCTGCGGGTGGCGTTCGTGCACCCGGGCCACGCCCTCCTGCACCGCCCGGGCCGCGGCCAGCTGGAGCACGCTGTCCACGGTGGTGGCCACTCTCAGCCCCTTGCGGAACAGCTCCTCCTCGGTGAAGCGGGTGAGCAGTTGGCTGCGCACATAGAGCGAGAAGTAGCCGTGCACTGCCCGCCGCCAGTTGGCGCTGGTGCGCAACCCCTGGTCCCAGGCGGCCCGGGCCGCCTCGGCGGTGACGATGTTGTCCTCGGCCATGCGGTTGAGCACGTAGCGCTGCCGCGCCCGGGCGGCCTCCGGGTTGCGCAGGGGCGAGTAGTTGCTCGGCGACTGCGGCATCCCGGCGAGCACGGCGATCTCGCCCAGGTCCAGGTCGCGGGCGTGCTTGTTGAAGTAGGTGCGGGCCGCGGCCTCGACCCCGTAGGCGCCCTCGCCCAGGTAGATCTCGTTCAGGTAGAGGTAGAGGATCTCCTCCTTGGTGAGCATGCGCTCGATGCGGTGGGCGAGTATCGCCTCGGCCAGCTTGCGCAGGTAGCTCTTCTCCGGGGTGAGCAGCAGGCCGCGGGTGATCTGCTGGGTGATGGTCGAGCCGCCCTGGCTGCGGCGGCCGGCGAGCAGGTTGTTGATCGCGGCCCGGGCGATGGACCAGCCGTCCAGGCCGGTGTGCTCCCAGAAACGGCTGTCCTCGGCGGCGACAAAGGCCCGGGGCAGGAGCGCGGGCATCTCGCTGTAGGGGATGACGATGCGGAACTGGTGGGCGATGGCGTCGATGGGCCGGCCGCGGCGGTCGAGCACCAGGGTGGCCACCTGCGGCCGGTAGTCGGCCACGGTGCGGATGTCGGGCAGGCCGAGGAACCAGGCGAGCACCGTGCCGATGCACACCGTGACCACACCGGCGACGATGAGCAACAGGGTGATGAGCGGCCGCTGGTCGAGCACCCGGCGGGGTGTGCGGGTGTGTTCCATCTCGGCGGGAATGTCCGCTTTTTCCAAGGGCAGGGTGGACAAGGGCGGGCGGAAACAGTAGTGTTGGTGACGGTGCCCGGGCGGCGGGCTCGAGGGGGTTGCCGGCCGGCTGCGGACGGCCCGGCGGCCGCCCAGGCCACGCTACCATGGTTTCGTTCTTTCGGCATCCCCAAACAAAAACATCCACCATTCCGAACTCTTGTCCCGAATACGCCTGCTTTCCGAACAGCTTGCCAACCAGATCGCTGCCGGCGAGGTGGTGGAGCGTCCCGCCTCGGTGGTCAAGGAACTGGTCGAAAACAGCCTGGACGCCGGCGCCAGCCGCATCGATGTCCAGGTGGAGGGTGGCGGCAGCCGGCTGTTGCGCGTGGCCGACGACGGTGCGGGCATGGACGGCGACGACGTGCTGCTCAGTCTCGAGCGCCATGCCACCTCCAAGCTCCGCGACGAGAGCCAGCTGGCCGCCATCGGCACCCTCGGATTCCGCGGCGAGGCCATCCCCAGCATCGCCTCGGTCTCGTGGCTGCGCATCCTCTCCCGGCCGCGCGGCCAGGACCTGGGCACCCGCGCGGACATCCGCTACGGCGGCCTGCAGGCCGTGCACCAGGACGGCTGCGGCCACGGCACGGTCATGGAGGTGCGCCACCTGTTCGGCAACATGCCGGCCCGGCGCAAGTTCCTGAAATCGGTGCGCACCGAACTGGCCCACATCGAGGAGGTGATGAAAAACCTGGCCCTGGCCCACCCGGCCACCGGGTTCCGCCTGACCATGGACGGCCGCGAGACCTTTGCCTGGCCGCCCGGCGGGGATCTGGAAGGCCGGGTCCGCCAGGTGTTTCGCGCCCGGGGACCGCTGCTGCCGCTGACCGGCTCCGGCAGCGCGGACAGCGAGGGCATGGTGGTGGCCGGTTTTCTGCTGTTGCCGGAGAGTTCGCCCGCGACCAGCGCCCGCCTGCGCCTGTTGGTCAACGGCCGGCCGGTGCAGGACGGGATGCTCCGCCACGCGGTGACCGAGGGCATGCAGGGCTTTCTCATGAAGGGCTATCAGCCGGCCGGGGCGCTGTTGCTCACCGTGCCGCCCGAGCAGGTGGACGTGAACGTGCACCCGGCCAAGCGCGAGATCCGCTTCCGCCGGGGCGAGGTGGTGCACCGCTTCGTGGCCGCGGCCGTGGCCCGGGCCATGGCCGCCTACCAGCAGGAACTGCGCGCCGGCGTGTTCACGCCCGGGGCACCGGCCGCATCGTCCGATCCGGCCACGATCAGCGCCCCCGCGCCGCGGCCGGGCGGGCTGGCCGAACCCGAACCCGCCTTCCGGCCGGAGCCGGTGCGCCTGCCGGTCGCGCCCCTGACCACGGCCGAGCCGGGTGTGCGCCCGCCGGCCGCACCGGTGTCCGTGTCCGGTCCACCTGTCGCCCCGGCCTTCGCGCCGGATGAGCGTGGCTCGTCGGCTGCGCTCGAACCGCTCCCGGCGCCCGCGGACCCGGCCGCGGACTTCACCCGCCTGC
>JAGODN010000285.1 GCA_017998195.1 Desulfobulbus sp.
CCTCGGGCGCGCCCCAGCCGATGCCGCCGGACTCGTCGTTGAGACTCCACAGGAAGCGGCGCATGATGATCCGCGCCGCCTCCAGGTCGTCCGCGGCGATCCGGCCGACCGCATCGCCCAGGCAGGTGATCGCGTGCCAGCGCACCACCGGGTCCTCCCGGCAGATGGCGGAGAAGAGCGCGTGCACCACCTGGCCGGCCGGCAGACCGGCCAGGGTTCTGCGGCTGGCGGCAAGGTCGCCGCCGGCCAGCAGGTCGAGCACCTGTTGCCTGATCGCCCGGCTGCTCACGCCGCCCCTGCCCTCTTACTCGGCGGCCGGCTGCGGCATGGTGAACACCCGCTTGCCCAGTTCGGCATCCATCATGAACAGGCCCGAGGGGTTGTCCCTGATCAGCTTGAGCCGGTCGACGATGGCGCCGGCGCTGGCCTCCTCCTCCACCTGCTCGGACACGAACCACTGCAGGAAGATGTTGGTGGCGTGGTCCTTCTCGCCGATGGCCAGGTCCACCAGGTCGTTGATCAGGCTGGTGACGTGCTGCTCGTGGGCGAGCACCGCCTCGAAGGCGGCCAGCGGCGACTCCCAGTTGGTCTCGGGCTTGGCGATGGCCTCCAGGCTGACCTTGCCGCCGCGCTCGTGGATAAAGTCATAGAACTTCATGGCGTGCATCATCTCTTCCTGGGCCTGGGCCCGCATCCAGGCGGCAAAACCGCCGAGGCTGATCGACTGAAAATAGTTCTCCATGGACAGGTAGAGGTAAGAGGAGAACATCTCCGCATTGATCTGGTCGTTCATCCCCTTGAGCATCTTTTTCTTGAGCATATCGGCGTCTCCTGGACGGGTTACGGGTTGCGCCGGCACACGGCTTGCGCCGTGGCGGCATTGCGGTGTACTATAAACATCCCCTGTGTGAATTCCAGACTACCCCCGAATATTCTTGTCTTTTCACGGTAACCCTGTTTCCCTGCAGGCAAATTGAGGAGTGTACGCATGGCCAAGACCATTTTCATCACCGGCGCCACCTCGGGTTTCGGCCTGGCCTGTGCCCGCCGGTTCGCCGACGAGGGCTGGCGCCTGATCGTCACCGGCCGCCGCCGGGACCGGCTCGACCAGCTGACCACCGAATTGTCGGGCCGGCCGGTGCTCGCCGTCCAGCTCGATGTCCGCGACCGTGACGCGGTGCGCGGGGTGATCGCGGCCCTGCCCGAAGGGTTCGCCGACATCGACGTGCTGGTCAACAACGCCGGCCTGGCCCTGGGGCTGGAGGGCGCGGACCGGGCCGACCTGGACGACTGGGAGACCATGATCGACACCAACATCAAGGGACTCTGCTACCTGACCCGCTGCCTGCTGCCGGCCATGGTGGCGCGCGACCGCGGCCACATCGTCAACCTGGGCTCCATCGCCGGCACCTACCCCTACCCGGGCGGCAACGTCTACGGGGCCACCAAGGCCTTTGTCAAGCAGTTCTCCCGCAACCTGATCGCCGATCTCATTCACACCCGCATCCGGGTGACCAACATCGAGCCCGGGCTGGCGGAGAGCGAGTTCTCCCTCGTCCGCTTCCACGGCGACCGGGACCGGGCCGACGCCGTCTACCGCGGCACCCAGCCGCTCACCCCGGCGGACATCGCCGAGATCGTCCACTGGGTGACGAGCGTGCCGCCGCACGTGAACATCTGCTCGGTCGAGGTCATGCCGGTCTGCCAGGGCTGCGGACCGCTGGCCGTGCACCGGCAGGGATCATGAAGGGAGGGGCGACATGCGGCGGGTGGTGATCACCGGCATGGGCATCGTCTCACCGCTGGGCGACAGCGTCGCGGCGGTGCTGGCCACCCTCGGCCAGGCCCGTTCGGGCATCCGTTTCCATGCACCCTACCGGGAGATGGGGTTGCGCGCCCAGATCGGCGGTTTCACCCGGGTGGACGTGGGCGCGCACATCGACAAGAAGAACCTGCGCTTCATGGGCAATGCCGCGGCCTACGCCACCATCGCCATGCAGCAGGCCATCGATGACGCCGGCCTGGGCGAAGACGAGGTCTCAGACCCGCGCACCGGGCTGATCATCGGTTCGGGCGGCACCTCCGCGGAAAACGTGGTGGCCACGGCCGACACCATGCGCGACAAGGGCCTCAAGCGGCTCAGCCCGTTCATGGTGCCGCGCACCATGAGCAGCACCGTGTCCGCCTGCCTGACCAACGCCTTCAGCATCAAGGGTCTCTGCTACTCGATCAGTTCGGCCTGCGCCACCGGGGCCCACTGCATCGGCGCGGCCATGGAGCAGATCCAGCTGGGCAAGCAGGACCTGGTTTTCGCCGGCGGCTCGGACGAAGAGCACTGGACCCAGACCGCCATGTTCGATGCCATGGGCGCGCTTTCCACCCGCTTCAACGACACCCCGGAGCAGGCCTCGCGGCCCTACGACCGCAACCGCGACGGCTTCGTGGTCGCCAACGGCGCCGGCGTGGTGGTGCTCGAGGAACGGGAACGGGCGCGACGACGGGGGGCGAGGATCTACGGCGAGATCGTCGGCTACGGGGCCACGGCCGACGGCTACGAGATGGTCGCGCCCTCGGGCGAGGGCGCGGTGCGCTGCATGCGGATGGCGCTGGACCTGGCGGGCGGGCCGGTGGACTACATCAACGCCCACGGCACCTCCACCCCCATCGGCGACCTGGTGGAACTGCGCGCCATCCGCGAGGTGTTCGGCGCGCTTGTCCCGCCGATCAGCTCGACCAAGTCCCTCTCCGGCCACTCGCTCGGCGCGGCCGGGGTGCACGAGGCGATCTACTGCCTGCTCATGCTCGACCACGGCTTCATCGCCGGCTCGGCCAACATCGAGGAGATGGACCCGGAGGCGGCGGGCATGCCCATCGTCACCGCCAACCGCGAGGCCAGCCTGCGCACGGTGATGAGCAACAGCTACGGCTTCGGCGGCACCAACGCCTGCCTCATCTTCCGCAAACCCTGAACCCGGTCGTGCCCCTGCCGGCCGGTCCGGTTCAATCCCGGCCGGCCGCGTCCTCGTCCATGCGGCGCATGCCTTCCATGATCAGCCCCATGAACCCGCCGATCACCGGCAGCGCCAATTCCTCCGCGGTCAGGCCGGAGGTGTAGGTGAAGCTGCCCTCGCTGCGGGCCAGCACCGCGAAGAAGGCCTCCTTGCCGGTGAGCGGACCGCATTCCGCCCGCACCAGCTCGCCCTCGTTGAAGGCCACCTCCCCCTTGTCCTCCTCGAACACCAGCCGCACCCGGCCGGTCTTCTGGCTGGAATTGATCAGCTGGAACAACTCGACCGCGTTGATGTCCGTCAGCCGGCCGGTCATGCCCGAGCTGATGGTGCCGGCCCGCAGGGTGTTGGCCTGGGCCCGCTCGACCAGCATGCGGTAGAAGAACACTTGGAGAACCGGGTACTTGTTGAGGGTGTGCTTGAAATCCTTGCTGGACAGGGCGGCCAGCCGGGTGCGCGCGCGCGAGTGAATCGAGGTGGTCACCGGCTCGCCGGAGAGCAGGCTCATCTCGCCGAAGATGTCGCCCACGCCCATCTCGGACAGGGTCTGGCCCTCGTCGCCGATCACCGCCACCCGCCCCTCGAGGAGGATGTGCAGGTGGGTGCCCGGGTCACCCTTCTTGAGCACGATCTTGTTGGCCGGGTATTCCTTGAGCTGCAGCTGGCCGGTGAGGTCGCGCAGGCTGTCCTCGTCCAGCGGCTCGAAGATGTCGAGCCCGCGCAGGGTGTCGTAGAACCGGTCGAGGTGACGCATGCGCGCGCGCTGCTCGGCGGCGGCCAAAAGCTTCATCTGCAG
>JAGODN010000284.1 GCA_017998195.1 Desulfobulbus sp.
CCGGCGGGCCTTGGGGTCGTCCATGGGGCTGTTCATGAGCGGCCGGCGGGAATCGGGAGCGTGAGCACCGGCGCGGAGGGAACCCGAGCCGACCGGCACGGCCGGTGCACAGGCCCGGGGCCGCGCCCGCAAGGGCACGACCGGCGGGCGGCGCATGTGGTGGTCCTGGTCCATCGCATCGGGCAACCAACAAGGTGAGGGAAAAACAGCGAATTTACATTTTATGCCATATCGGGCCGACTGCCAACCGGAAACATGCCCGGGCGCACCCCCCGGCCCGGATCGGCCGCACCGGCTGCGGCCCGAGGACTCAGGCGGTCGGCGAACGGCCTTCCTTTTTGAGGATGCGCTCCCGCGTCCGGCCCATCTCGGCCATGTCCTCCAGGTACTGGTCCGCCTGGTCGAGGTAGAAGGACAGGGCCCGGGCGAAATTCTTGCCCACCAGCCCGTCGACGAACATCTGGCTGATGTGCCGCTGCCGCTTGAGCACCAGCTGCGAGCGGTAGAAGATCAGCCACTCCTCGGTGGACATGGCGGCCACGGTCTGCTGCAGCGCCTTGCGCGCCCGCGGCTGGTACAGCCAGATGTACATCAGGTCAAGGGCGTTGACGATGAACACCTTGCGCAGGTCCCGGGCCTCGTCGCGGATGGCCGCCATGAGCGCCTTGGGCGACTGGAGCAGGTCGAGCACGTCCTCCTCGGGCAGGAGCAGGTCGAGCCGGGCGAACACCGCGAACAGCTGGCTGATCTTGGTGCGGTAGTCGGCCAGGCGGATGCGGATGTTGTTCTGCCGGTCGGCCAGCCCCTCGATCACCCCGGCCACGCAGTCCGAGGCGAACTTGGAGATCACCGCCGCCCACTTCTGCAACTCCTCCTCCACGCCGACCATTCCGGCCGAGTGCAGCACCCCGGCCAGGGCCGCGTTGCAGGCGATGGCCAGCGGGATGGACAGCAGCGAGCGGAACAGGTTGCCCACCGCGGCGCTGCGCGGCAGGCCGCGGAGCATGTTGTGGGTGAAGATGTAGAGGCCGTTGGCCAGGGCCATGAACGAGTAGAGCAGCACCGGGCTGGTCGAGGTGGTGATGCCCATCTGCCCCTGGAGCAGGACCGTCTTCACCAGGTAGTCGAGCAGGGGCACGGAAAAGCCGGTGTAGAAGAGCGAGTCCGCGATCCGCCTCCAGCTGACGAGCGAATTCCACAACAAAAGCGGCGACCGCTTGAAGCCGCCGCCGCCGAGCACGGACTGGATGATGTTGCGCACCCCGGTGATGCCGAACCAGAGGAAGGCGCCCAGGTAGGCGAGTACCCACCAGTCCTTGGTGAGGCTGAAGGTGAGGAAGGCGGGGATGAAGCCGGCGACCACCTTGAGGACGTTGAACAGGTGGGTGTTCAGGTAGCGCAGCGGCCGGTCGATGCGCTCGCCGTTGCCGGGCCGGGCCGGGTGGAGGTCGAGTTCCGGGGTGCGGCGGATGCCGCCCAGGGTGGCGATGTTGCCCTCGGTGCCGGGGTGGATGACGAACCGGTCGAGACTCCAGTCGTGCCAGCGGCTGCCGCCCGCGATGCCCGGCAGCCGGCCGCACAGCCGGCGGACCCACAGGGGTCCGGTGGCCGCGCCCAGGCGGGTGTGGTGATGACTGATCATCCGCGCCGACACCGGCACCAGGCGGGGCTGCTCGCCGTGGTGATCGCGCAGCACCTCGCGGCAGGCGCTCCTGGGCAGGGTGTCGAGCACCACCAGGCCCATGCCGTGCTGCTGCTGCGACTGGCCGGTGGAGCCGGAGCCGATGCGCGAGCCGAGGTAGCGCTTGTTGTAATAGTCGTGGAAGGTCCCGATGTGCAGCAGGATGTCGAGCAGCACCTCCTTGCGCGCATCCATGGCGGCCAGTTCCGCCCGCGAACGCTCCTCTTCCTCGGGCGGGCAGCCCCGGCCGCGCCCCTGCTCGCATTTTCTGGCCACGATCTCCCGGCTGCGCTCATACTCCCAGATGATCGAGCGGATCGCCCGCTTCAGGGTGATGACGTTGTCCTCGTTGAGCGCCTTCTGCAGCATGTTGATCAGCTGGTAGTTTCGCGCCGGGCTGGTGATGTCCACCGCGTCGCCGGCAAAGCCGCTGGTCCGGTCCGCGGCCTGGGCGGTCATGCCGTGGCCCGCGTCCTTGAGGTTGAAGGCCTCGATGTGGGTGATGCGGCCCTCGCAGAGGTACAGGAGTTCCAGGGTGTCCTGGATGGTCAGGTTGCTCAGGTTGAGGGTGAAGCGGGAGCCCGAGTGCATGCCCGCCAGCCGGGCGAGCAGGGCCGGCGGCTCGACGTGGAGCAGCGGCGGCATGCCTTCCTCGTGCGGAACCGTAGGGTCGTGCAGGCCGGGGTTGCAGCAGGGCTGCAGAAAGCGGGCGATGATCGCCTCCAGGCCGAGGCTCTCCATCCTGTTGGCGCAGGCGGCCAACTCCCGCTCCCGCCGGGCCGGGTCGTCCGGGTGGGCCCGGTGGATCCGCTCCACCTCGGCCTCGAGCAGCCCCCGGTACGCTTCCTGGATGCTTCTGGCGAGGTGCAGGAGCGACGGCTGGCCGGTGCCCACGGAGCGGAGGAAGTCGGCCTCGTCCAACTCCCGGCTGCTCACCCCCAGTTCCCCGTCGAGTACCGGCCGGTGGCGGCGGTTGAACTCGCCGAGCGCCGCGAGCACATAGCGCTGCTGGTAGCGGGACACCTCCCGCCCCTCCTCCATGAGCGCCCGCACCGGCGGTTCGTCGAGGAAGCGGAGCAGGTCGTGGTTGTCGAAGAATCCCTCCAGTTCCCAGACGAAGCGGACGAACTTGCCGCGGAATCGCGACCACAGCTCGATGCCGATGCGCACGTGGATGTCGAGGATGGAGCCGGCCTCGAGCAACTCCGCCACCACCTCCTCGTCCACATGGTTGTAGTAGACCACGGTGAGCTTGCGGATGCCCTTGATCCAGGCGTCCATGAGCAGGTGGGTGGGCGACTTGCGGCCCTTGGTGTTGGCGTCGTGGACATGGTCGTCAAAGGCGAACTGGTTCCACTCCTCGGGCATCTCCAGCAGGTGATGCCTGGCCAGCTCCGCCTTGACCAGCCGCGGTCTGCCGGTGTAGACCATGCGGAAGTCGTGGGCCAGCTTGAGCTGGCGCAGTTCGTTGCCCCGGCTGCGGACCAGCTCCTTCATGATCTGCATGAGCACCCGGGCGGTGTTTTTCTGAAAATAGGTGGTGGAGGAGCTGAACACCTCGTCGCGCAGGCAGCGCAGGGCGACGATGCGGTCGTGCGCCTTGCCGGCCTCGAGCGAGCCGAGCAGGCCGACAATGGCGTAGGCGATGCGCAGCCCGCTGGGCGCGGCCATCTCCTTGATGCCGCGCGGGTGCATGTAGGGCGCCATGAGCGAACTGAGCGACTGCGGCCGGCTCTTCCGCCTGAGCACGTCGTTGACGATGGCGAGCAGTTTGTAGTCGTTGCCGTCGAAAAACAGGCGCGGCACCTTTTTCCCGGGACTCATCGCCGCTCCTCCCCGGGTGCGCCGCCCGCCCGCTCGCCGGCCAGGTAGCGGAGGATCTCCGTATCGGCCAGGGGGCGGGAAAAGTAGTAGCCCTGCGCCTCCTGGCAGCCCATGGCCGCCAGTTCGAGCAGCTGGGCCTCGGTCTCCACCCCCTCGGCGACCACGTTGAGGTGCATCTGCTGGCTGATGGCGATGATGGTGGCGACAATGGGGGTGTGCTGTTCCAGATCCTGGACGAACTGCTTGTCGATCTTGAGCGTGCTCACCGGCATCCGGTTGAGGGAGCCGAGCGAGGAGTA
>JAGODN010000286.1 GCA_017998195.1 Desulfobulbus sp.
GGCCTTCATGAGTACGTTGGCCCGGCCGGACTGGTCGGAGATGAGCACCCGGCGCATGTTGCCCACCTTTTCCGGGGCGATGTGCTCGTAAGTGACCGGGTTGCGCTGCACCGCGCTCACGTGCACCCCGCCCTTGTGGGCAAAGGCCGAGTCGCCCACGTAGGGCTGGTAGCGGTTGTGCGGCAGGTTGGCCAGTTCGTCCACCAGCCGGGCGGTATTGTAGAGTTGGTCGATGCGCTTGCCCACCTCGCACTCGAGCCCCATCTTGAAGATGAGTGCCGGGATGATGGAGGTCAGGTTGGCGTTGCCGCAGCGCTCGCCGTAGCCGTTGATGGTGCCCTGGACGTGGCTGGCGCCGAGGTGCACGCTCATCAGGGCGTTGGCCACCGCGGTTTCCGAGTCGTTGTGCGAGTGGATGCCGATGCGCGCCGAACTGCCAGACTCGTCCAGGAACTGGCGGACCCGGGCCATGATCTCCGGGATCTCGTGCGGCAGGGTGCCGCCATTGGTGTCGCACAGCACCAGCGTCTCCGCGCCGCCGGCCACGGCCCGGCCGAGCGTGGCCAGGCAGTACTCGCGGTTGTTCTTGAAGCCGTCGAAGAAGTGCTCGGCATCGTAGATGAGATGCCGGACCCGGGGCCGCAGGTAGGCGAGCGAGTCCTCGATGATCTGCAGGTTGTCCTCGAGTTCGATGCGCAGGGCGTCGATCACGTGAATGTCCCAGCTCTTGCCGAAGATGGTCACCGCCGGCGTACGCGCCGCGAGCAGGGCCTGGATGTTGGCGTCCCGTTCCGGCGGCTTCTGGAAGTGGCGGGTCGAGCCGAAGGCGGTCAGGCGGGCGCGCTTGAGCTGCACCTCCTGCATGCGCCGGAAGAAGTCCACGGCCAACGGATTGGAGCCGGGCCAGCCGCCCTCGATATAATCGATACCCAGCCGGTCGAGCTGGCGGCAGATCTTGATCTTGTCCTCGACCGAGAGGTTGAAATTCTCGGCCTGGGTGCCGTCCCGCAGGGTGGTGTCGTACAGTTCGATGGTGCGTGCCATGATGTTCAAGCGTCTTCCAGCGGCAGGTTGTCCTTGTCCAGGGCAAAGGCGTCGTGCAGCGAGCGGACCGCCAGTTCCGTGTACTTTTCGGCGATGATGCACGAGACCTTGATCTCCGAGGTGGAGACCATCATCATGTTGATGCCCTCCTTGGCCAGGATCTGGAACATGGTCGAGGCGATGCCCGGGTGGTTGCGCATGCCCACGCCGACGATGGAGACCTTGGCGATGTCACGGTCACCGGTGACCGCCTCGGCGCCGATCTCCCCGGCGACTTTTTTCAGGATCACCATGGCCCGGTCATAGTCGATGCGCGGCACGGTGAAGGTCATGTCGGTGAGTTTGCCGTCGCGGGTGTTCTGGATGATCATGTCCACGAGGATGCCGGCGTCCGAGATGGGCAGGAAGATCTTGGCCGCGATGCCGGGCTGGTCGGGCACGGTCTTGATGGTGATGCGCGCTTCTTTCTTGCTGTAGGTGATGCCGGAGACGAGCAGGGACTCCATGATTTTGTCCTCTTCGACAACCCAGGTGCCGATGGTGTCGGTGAAAGTGGAACGCACGTGCACCGGCACGCCGAACCGTTTGGCCAGGCCGACCGCGCGGATGTCCAGCACCTTGGCGCCCAGGCTGGCCAGTTCGAGCATCTCGTCGTAGCTGATCCGCTCGATCTTGCGCGCCTGCGGGCAGATGTTCGGGTCCGTGGTGTACACGCCCTCCACGTCGGTGAAGATCTCGCAGGCGTCGGCCGCAAGCGCTGCGGCCAGGGCCACGGCAGTGGTGTCCGAACCGCCCCGGCCAAGGGTGGTGATGTCGCCGTGGTCGGTCACCCCCTGGAAGCCGGCGATGGTGACGATCCGCCCCCGGTTCAGGTGCCCTTGGATGCAGGCGGTGTCGATGCTGTCGATGCGCGCGCGGGTGTGCATGGGGTCGGTGTGGATGGCCACCTGGTCGCCGAGCAGGGACACCGCCTCGCCGCCGGCCGCCTTGACGGCCATGGCGAACAGGGCCACGCTCACCTGTTCGCCGGTGGCGAGCAGCATGTCCAACTCCCGCGGGTCGGGAATGGGCTGCACGGCCTGGGCCAAACCGATGAGCCGGTCGGTCTCGCCGGACATGGCCGAGAGCACCACCACCATGCGGTGGCCCTGGCGGTGACTGGCCAGCACCCGCTGAGCCACGGCCATGATCTTGTCTGTCGAGCCGACGGAGGTGCCGCCGAATTTCTGCACAATGAGCGCCATGGTCGTGTTCGCACACAGGAAAAGGGGGCCTGCGTCAGGCCGCAGGGGCGGGCCGGTACTGTCGGGACTCGCGGGACGGAGCCCTGCCCGGTCCGCTGTTCCCGGCCGGCGGCAAGGGCTCCAAAAAAACAGAGCAAAAAATTTAAGACGTATTTTTGAATTTGCAACTGCAATCCATATTCTGTACACAGGGGGCCACTTTTTCCCCGAACCCGGACCCGCCGGCCATGATCACCCCTGCCCTGCACATCGTCCTCGTCGAACCCGAGATCCCGCCCAACACCGGCTCCATCGCCCGCCTGTGCGGGGCCACGGACACGGTGCTCGACCTGGTGCACCCGCTCGGCTTCTCCATCGATGACCGCCACCTGAAGCGCGCCGGCCTGGACTACTGGCCGCAGGTGAGCATCCGCCAGTGGCCGAACCTGGACGCCTTCCTCCAGGAGCAGGACGAGCGCAACCTCTTTTTCCTCACCACCAAGGTCGACCGGCCCTATACCGCGGCCCGCTTCCAGCCGGGGGCCATGCTCGTTTTTGGCAAGGAAACAAAAGGCTTGCCGGAAGATATTCTCAGCCTGTATAGTGACCGATCTTTCACCATCCCGATGAGCAACCCGCACATCCGCAGCCTCAACCTGGCCATGAGCGCGGGGATTGTCCTGTACGAAGCCTTGCGGCAAATCAGCCCATAATTCAAAACGATACCAGCAACAGTCAAAGGAGTTTGTCATGCCTGAGCGAATTTTCAACTTTGCCGCCGGCCCGGCCACCCTGCCCTATTCCGTGCTCGAGCAGGCCGCCAAAGATATCGTCAATTTCAACGACAAGGGTATCGGCCTGATCGAGATGAGCCACCGCTCCAAGGAGTTCGTGGCCGTGGCCGACCGCACCGAGGCGCTGCTGCGCGAACTGATGGGTATCCCGGCCAACTACAAGGTGCTGTTCCTCCAGGGCGGCGCCTCCAGCCAGTTCTTCATGGTGCCCATGAACCTGCTGCGGCCCGACCAGAAGACCACCTACCTGAACACCGGCACCTGGTCCAAGAAGGCCATCAAGGAGGCTAGGCTGTTCGGCCAGGTGGAGGTCGCCTGGTCCAGCGAGGAGCAGAATTTCACCAGCGTGCCCCGGGACGACGAGTACACCGTGGCCGCGGACAGCCAGTACCTGTACTTCGTCACCAACAACACCATCTACGGCACCCAGTACCCGGCCATGCCGAACAAGGACGCCCTGCTCATCGCCGACATGAGTTCGGACATCCTCAGCCGGCCGGTGGATGTGAGCCGTTTCGGGCTGATCTTTGCCGGCGCCCAGAAGAACATGGGCCCGGCCGGGGTGACCGTGGTCATCATCCGCGAGGACCTGCTCGACCGGGTGCCCGCGCAGGTGCCCACCATGCTCAAGTACAAGACCCACGCGGACAAGGACTCCATGTTCAACACCCCGCCCTGCTTCTCCATCTACTGCGTCGGCCTGGTGCTGCAGTGG
>JAGODN010000287.1 GCA_017998195.1 Desulfobulbus sp.
AGTGGGCCGGCCAACTCAGTCTCGAGGAGTCGAAGCGGCGCATCAACCGCCTCAAACAGCTGCTGCCGGCCAAGGGGTTCAAGCTCAAGTGGCACGACCCGGAGCAGTCCTTTCTCGAGGGCGTGTTCGCCCGCGGTGACCGGCGCCTTGCGCATCTGCTTGAGACCGCCTGGCAACGTGGCGCCCGCTTCGACAGCTGGTCCGAGCACTACAGCCTGGAACGGTGGCAACAGGCCGCCGTGGACTGCGGCATCGACCTGGACAGCTACCTGCGGCCGCGGGGGACGGACGAGGTCCTGCCCTGGGACCACCTCCACTGCGGCGTGGACCGTTCCTTCCTCGAGGCTGAACGGGACCGGGCCCTGGCGCGCGCCTACACCCCGGACTGCCGGGTGCACGGCTGCCAGGGCTGCGGCCTGTGCGATTTCCGCACCGTCCGCCCGCTGGTCCAGCCGGCGCCGCCACCCCGGCCGGTCGCGCCTCCGCCCTATCCAGTCGCCCGGCCGGGAGGCCAGCCGCCGCCGACCTTTGCCTACCGGGTGCACTACCGCCGCACCGGCGACAGCCGGTTCTACGGCCACCTCGAACTGCTCCAGCTGGTGTTCCGCGCCCTCCAGCGCGCCGGCCTGCCGCTCGCCTTTTCGCACGGGTTCAACCCCTCGCCGCAGGTGGGCTTCAGTCAGGCCCTGCCGGTGGGGGTGGAGAGCGAGGTCGAATACTGGGACATGGCCCTCACCCGGCCGCTGCCTGATCCGGCGGCCGCCGTTGCCCGGCTCAACGACCGGCTGCCCGCGACCATTCGGGTGGCCGCGGTGGAGCAGGCGCCGCGCGGCACAGTCGCCTGCTCGCTTCTCACCTACGAGGTGCGCGCATCGGCGCTCTCCCGGGACGAGGTGGAGGAGCGGCTGGCCGCCTTTCTCACCGGCGAGCAGTTCGTGATCGACCGGTTCCGCAAGAACCGGCACAAGGAACTGGACATCCGCCCGCTGGTCGCCCGCCTCGAACGGCGGGACACCACCCTGGTCATGGACCTGCTCTGTCACCAGGGCCAGCCGGGCGTGTCGCCCCGGGAGATCCTCGAACAGGTGCTGGGTCTGACCGGGGAGGAGGCCCTGCTGGCAGCGATTCGCAAGACCGCGGCCCGGGAAATGGCGCAGCCGTCTTGAGTATTTTGCAGATTTACGGTATGAAAAGCGGTTTCCGGCAACGACCCCATGAACGGGCCCCGGCGCGAACCTGGGCCGGCGCCACACAGCACTGCAGGCGAGCCGGGACGCGCCGCTCCCTCGACGGCCATGCCCTGCACCATATGAGAACCAAGGAGAGAACATGAAGAAGATCGTTCTGCGCGATGACGAGATGCCGACCAGGTGGTACAACGTGGTGCCGGATATCCCAGGCGGCCTGCTGCCGCCGCTCGATCCGCAAACCCATCAGCCCATCAGCCCGGAGAAGTTGGCCGCGGTGTTTCCCATGGGCCTTTTGGAGCAGGAGATGAGCCAGGAGCGGTTCATCGACATCCCCCCGGAGGTGCAGGAGGTCTACTCCATCTGGCGGCCCTCACCGCTGGTCCGCGCCACCAAGCTCGAAGAGGCGCTCGGCACCCGGGCCAAGATCTTTTTCAAGAACGAGAGCGTCAGCCCGGTGGGCAGCCACAAGCCCAACTCGGCCGTGGCTCAGGCCTATTACAACATGCGCGAGGGCGTCAAACGGCTGACCACCGAAACCGGCGCCGGCCAGTGGGGCTCGGCCCTGGCGCTGGCCACCTCCAAGTTCGGCCTGGAGTGCAAGGTGTTCATGGTCCGGGTCTCCTATGACCAGAAACCCTACCGCAAGTTCATCATGCAGGCCTATGGCGGCGAGGTGGTCGCCAGCCCGAGCCAAGACACCAGGACCGGCCGGGCCCTGCTGGCCGAGTTTCCGGACACCCCCGGATCGCTCGGGATGGCCATTTCCGAGGCCCTCGAGGACGCCAGCAGCCGCGACGATACCAACTACGCCCTGGGCTCGGTGCTCAACCACGTGGTCCTGCACCAGACCATCGTCGGCCTGGAGGCCAAGAAGCAACTGGAGATCGCCGGCGAGTTCCCGGACGTGGTCATCGGCTGCTGCGGCGGCGGCTCCAACTTCGCCGGCCTGGTGGCGCCGTTCGTGCCCGACTACCTCGAAGGCAAAAAGATCGAGTTCCACGGTTACGAGCCGGCCTCCTGCCCGACCATGACCGCCGGCAAACTCGCCTACGACTCCGGCGACGTGGCCATGATGACGCCGCTCTTGTACATGTACACCCTCGGCCACGACTTCGTGCCCCCGGGCATCCACGCCGGCGGCCTGCGCTACCACGGCATGGCGCCCATCGTCTCCGCCCTGGTGCGCGAGGGCATCGTCCAGCCCAAGGCGGTGCACCAGATGGAGTGCTTCGAGGCGGGCATCCTCTTTGCCCGCACCGAGGGCATCATCCCGGCGCCCGAGAGCAACCACGCCATCCGCGGGGCGATCATCGAGGCCATGAAGGATCCCAAGGAGGAGAAGACCATACTGTTCAACCTCTCCGGCACCGGCGTGATCGACATGCCCTCCTACGACAACTACCTGACCGGCAAGCTGAGCGACTACGCCTTCCCCAGGGAGGCGATCGAAAAATCGCTGGCCCACCTGCCCAAGATCGGCTGAGCCCTTGTCCGTCCGGACCACAAAACCCGGAGCCCGCCTGCGCGCGGGGCTCCGGGTTTTCTGTTTTTTCCTGCTGCTGCCGGCCGCCGGCCGGAGCGCACTGGCGGACTGCCGGCTGCTGGCCGATATCGCGCCGGCCGGGGCCTACGGCCTGGCCGACGGGGCGGGCCAGCCAGTGCACGGGTGCCGGCTGGACCAGCCGATGGTGCCGGCCAGCATCATCAAGATCGCCACCGTGGCCGCCGCCCTGCGCCTCCTCGGCCCGGAGTACCGCTTCCCGACCGAATTCCACCTCGATGCCCGGCACAACCTGTACATCAAGGGGTTCGGCGACCCGACCCTGACCTCGGAGGCCGTCGCGGCCATGGCCGTGCGCCTGCGCGAGCAGGGTCTTGCGCGGGTGGAGACGCTGTTCATCGACGGTTCCGCCTTCGCGCTGAGCGGCCTGACGCCCGGCCAGGAGGGGAGCGACAACCCCTACGACGCGCCGGTCGGGCCGCTTTCGGTCAATTTCAACGCCGTGCCGCTCGAACGGCATCCATCCGGGCGGATCACCCCGGGCGAGGCGCAGACGCCCATGGTGCCGATCATGCTGGAGATGGGCCGCTCCCGGCCGGTCGGTCGGCACCGGCTCAATGTCTGCGCCGGCGGCTGCGATCCGGCAACGCGGGTGGCCCGCTACAGCGGCGAGCTGTTCCGCGCCCAGTTGGAGGCCGCCGGCGTGACGGTGGCCGGTCTCGGCGGCCTGCGCCCCACACCGGCCGGGGCGCGGCTGGTCGCCACCCTGCAGAGCGACCAGACCCTCACCGCGATGAGCCGCTCCCTGCTCCACTACTCCACCAACTTCACCGCCAACCTGGTGTTCCTGGCCTGCGGGGCCCAGCGCTTCGGCTACCCCGCCACCTGGGACAAGGCGCGCCGGGCCGTGCGTGAGGCCCTCGGCAGCCAGCTGGGTGCGGCCGCGGAAGCGATCGTCCAGGTGGACGGTGCCGGCCTGTCTCGCGACAACCGGGTGACCGCCCGGGCCATGCTCCGCCTGCTCGAGGTGTTCCGACCGCACCGGGACCTGCTGCCCCGGGACCGGC
>JAGODN010000288.1 GCA_017998195.1 Desulfobulbus sp.
GGCCGAACAGCCTCGGCCGGTGCGCGGCCGGGTCCAGCTCACCGTGCTGGCCCCGCTCGGCGAGCGGTTCGCACCGGGCACACGTCTCGTGGCCATCGCCACCCTGGACCGCATCCGCAATTACCAGACGCCCGGGGCCTTCGACTACCGCCTGCAGATGGCCGCCCGCGACATCGCCGTGGCCGGCTGGGTGCGCTCGGCCGCGGAGATCCTGGCGGCGCCGGAAACGGAGGTCGCCACCGTCCGGCAGGTGCGCTTCCTGCCCGAACAGGTCCGCCAGCACCTGTTCGCATTTCTCGGCCGGCACTTCGGGCGCGACCTGGCTGGCATGTACCAGGCCCTGCTCACCGGCTCGCTCGTCAATGTCCGGCCGGCGCTGATCGAGGCCTTCAAGGCGAACGGCTGTTTCCACGTGCTGTCCATCTCCGGGCTGCACTTCAGCCTGCTCGGGCTGTTCAGCGTCGGCCTGTGGACCCTGCTGCTCAAGCGCAGCCAGTGGCTGCTGCTGCACACCCACGTGCCCACCCTGGCCCTGGTGCTGACCGCGCCGATACTGCTCTTCTACACCTGCATCGCCGGCATGAACGTGCCGGCCGTGCGCGCCTTGATCACCGCCCTGCTGGTGCTGTTCGCCGCGGTCCTGCGGCGGCAGCGGTCGTTCGGCCCGCTCATCGCCGCGGCCGCGCTCATCGTCCTCGCCGTCTCGCCGCTCGCCCTGTTCACCGCCTCGTTTCAACTAAGCTTTGCCGCGGTGCTCGCCATCAACCTCATCTACCCGCGCCTGCCGGCCCTGAACGTGGACCCGCGGGACGGCTGGCCGCGCCGGGCGCTGGCCCTGGTCCAGTCCCTGCTGCTCGTCTCGGTGGCCGCCACCCTGGGCACCCTGCCCTTCATGCTCCTGCATTTCAACCGTATCTCCCTCATCGGGCCGCTGGCCAACCTGGTGATCGAACCCCTGCTCTGCCTGTGGGCCCTGCCCTGCGGCCTGCTCGCCATCCCCTTTGTCGGCGTGGCCCCGGGGTTGGCGGTCCTTCTTTTCAACCTCGGCAGCGGCGGCATGCGGCTGGCGCTCTGGCTGACCGAGCTGACCGCCGCCCTGCCCGCGGCCTCGGTGTGGACGATCACCCCGAACCCGGCGGAGCTGATCCTGTTCTTCGCGGCGCTCACCCTGCTCCTTCGTCCCGGGGCCAGCCGCAGCCACCGATGGGCGGCGCTCGCCCTGTTCGTTCTCCTTGCCGGCTCGTTCACCCGCTCGCTTTGGCCCGGCGTCGGGGCGAGGGAGACGCTGCGGGCCACCCTGCTCGACGTGGGCCAGGGATCGTCCACCCTCATCGAATTGCCGGACGGTCGGACCGTGCTCGTCGATGGCGGCGGCTACGAGTCCGACCGATTCAACGTCGGCGAGGCGCTCATCGCCCCTTTTCTCTGGCAGAAACGGCTCTGGCGGCTCGACACCCTCGTCGTCACCCACCCGCACAAGGACCACTACAACGGGCTGCCGTTCGTGTTTGACCGTTTCCGGCCCGGGCGGGTGATTGTCAACGGCGATTCGGGCGAGGAGCCGGCCTATGCGCGTTTCCTGGCACGGGTACGGGAACGGGGCACGCCGGTGCAGTTGGCCCGGACGGGGGACATGCTGATGAAGGGGGAGAACCTGACGCTGACCTGTGCGGGCATGCACGGCCTGCTCGACGAAGGAATGCACTGGTCGACCAACGACCGCAGCATGGTCCTGCACCTGCGCTACGGACAACGCAGCCTGCTTTTGCCCGCCGACATCTCGGTCGCGGCCGAGGACAGGCTGGTGGCCACGGGTCGCGATCTGCACAGCGACCTGCTCGTGGCCCCGCACCACGGCAGTGCCACCTCGGCCGGGCCGGCGCTCATGCGTGCGGTCTCGCCCGCGGTGGTGGCCGTGTCGGTGAGCCGGGCGCGCCGCGACACCCTGCCGGCGCCGCAACATCTGCAGGCCTGGCGGGCACAGGGCCGGATGGTGGTGACCACCGCCGACCAGGGGACGCTGGTTTTCAGCACCGACGGCCACGACCTGCGCCTTGCCCCGTACACCGGCACGCCCATGCACTTCCGCGCACCCGACCGCTCGCTTGTACGGGAAAACTGAGACTTGATGCACCCGGCGCGATGGGGTATTTTATCGCGTCTCTGCCCTTCCTTCCCCCGCTCCGGACCGGTTCGATGATCTCCTTTGGCAGAAAATGTCCCGCCTGCGGCAGCCGTCGTGTGGTCGCCGCCTCCGGCAGTGCCCGGGCGCGCGCCTTCCCGCTCGCCAGGCGCTGCGCCTGCGCCGACTGCGGCCAGCAGATGGTCTGCCTGCCGGGATTGTCCCGTACCATCGAGCACCGGCACCACCCCCGCCAGCGGCTGCCGCCCTTCTTCCTGGTTCGCCTTCCCGGACAGACAACCCGGTTCGCCCGCATCCGCGACCTCAGCGAGGGCGGCATCTGCTTTGTGAGCCCGGCCGGGCAAACGCCCCCGCCCGGCCGTTTCCTGCTCGACCTCTACAACTGCAACGATGGTTCGTCGCTCGAACTGCTGCCTGCGGAAATCGTCGCCACCCGGGAGTCGCACCTGGACCGCAACGGCGTCAGCACCAGGGTCATCAACAGCTGTGCCCGGTTCACGAGCCTGAACCGGGCACAGAAAAAGGTGCTGCGCGCCTGCATCGCCCGCTACGGCACCGTCTGAGCGGGCGGCTACGGCAGGTTCACACCTCGGTGAAGTCCGAGGGCTGGCGCTTCAGATATTTGAGGAACTTGGCCTTCTCGATGCTGTTGATGTAGGCGTCCTCGCCGCTGATCTTTTTCTTTTCCACCAGTTCGAGCAGGGCGTCGTCCAGGGTCTGCATGCCGTACTTCTTGCCGGTCTGCATGGTCGAGGCGAGTTGAAAGGTCTTGCCCTCGCGGATGAGGTTGCGCACCGCCGGCGTGCAGATGAGCACCTCCAGCGCCGCCACCCGGCCCTTGATGTCGATCCGCTTGAGCAGGGTCTGGGACACCACCGCCTTGAGCGCGTCGGCCAGGGTGGAACGCACCTGCCCCTGCTGCTCGTGGGGGAAGATCTCGATGACGCGGTCCACGGTCTTCATGGCGTTCAGGGTGTGCAGGGTGCCGAACACCAGGTGGCCGGTCATGGACGCCTCCATGGCCAGGGCGATGGTTTCCAGGTCGCGCATCTCGCCCACCAGGATGATGTCCGGGTCCTCGCGCAGGGCGCCGCGCAGGGCCGCCGAGAAACTCCTGGTGTGCGTGCCCACCTCGCGGTGATTGACGATGCAGTTCTGGCTGCGGTGGACAAACTCGATGGGATCCTCGACCGTGATGATGTGATCCTTGCGGTTCTTGTTGCACTCGTCGATCACCGCCGCCAGCGTGGTGGACTTGCCCGAGCCGGTCGGCCCGGTGATCAGCACGAGTGCCTTGGGCAGACCGGCAAGCTGCGACAGCACCTTGGCGAGGCCGAGTTGATCGCAGGAGAGGATTTCGCTGGGAATCTCGCGGAACACCGCGCCGATGCCGTACTTCTGCTGGAAGAAGTTGCAGCGGTAGCGCGCCAGCCCGGGAATTTCGTAGGCAAAGTCCATGTCGCCGGTCTCTTCGAAGATCTTGATCTTGTCTTCCGGGCAGATCTCGTAGAGCATGCTTTTGAGCATCTCGTTCTCGAGCACCTTGAACTTGACCCGCTCCATGTCCCCGCGGATGCGAAGAACCGGCTGCTGCCCGGCCATCATGTGCAGGTC
>JAGODN010000021.1 GCA_017998195.1 Desulfobulbus sp.
GGTCTAGGATGATGGCGTCGTACGATTCCTTTTCCACCAGGGCGAGGGCCTCCCGGGCCGAGCTGGCGGTGGTGACGTCGATGTCGCGGTTCTGCATGCGCTCGCTCATGACCTCAAGGAAATCCTTCTCGTCGTCGATCAGCAGTACCTTTTCGCTCATAGCATCCTCCTTGCTCTCGGTTTTGGATTGTTCGGGCCGGGGCGATCAGCCGATCCGCCGGACCGGCAGGTGCAGCAGCAGTTCGCCCCCGGCCGGGGCCACGCCGAGCCGGGCCCGCAACTCGGCGAGCAGCGGTCGGCCGGCGCCCTCCTCGACCCCGGTTGCGACCGCCGCGACCTCCGTGCCGGCGCTGCAGCTGAGCCGCACGAGCGCCGAGCCCCCTTCCGCCTCGGCGGCCAGGGTGATCGTGGCGCCGGAGCCGGCGGCGGCGAACAGCTGCTCCAGGCAGAGCCAGAGGAGGTTCTCGAGCACAAAGGGGCGCACCTCGACCGTCACCGGCTCGCCCGCAGCCAGGCTCAGGGTGATGCCCTTCATGGTGGCCAGCCGTTCGGCCAGGGCCAGGGTGAAGGCCAGCACCTCGCCGAGGTCGACGCTCGCGGCCGGTTCGTGGGCGCTGTGGGCGAAGCGGTTGAGCCGGCGGATGATGTCGTCGGCGCGCTGCACCTGCCGGCGGATGTTGCCGGCGAGCGTGGTCAGCCGCTCGGGCGAGAGCGGCCGGCCCTTGTCCATGAGCAGCGCCAGGTCGCCGAGCAGGCCGGCGTTCTCGTTGACAATGGCCAGCGCGTTCTTGATCTCGTGCGAGATCGAGGCGGTCATGCGACCGAAAAATTCGATGCCCTGCTCGCTCGGGGTACCCGCTACCGTGCTCATGGCTGCTCCCCCGCGCCCGCGAAGACCTCGTTGAGTTTCTGCACGAGCACCTCGATCTGCACCGGCTTGATCAGGTAGAAATCGCGGCCGCTCTCCGCCGAGCAGGCGTTGAAGTCCTCTTCCGAGCCGTGGCCGGTGACGAAAATGAATTTCATCCACGGGCAGTCGGCCTCGATCAGCCGTTTCAGCTCCAACCCGTTCATGCTCGGCAGTTTCACGTCCAACAGGGCGATGTCGAACCGCTCCTTGTGCACGAGTTCGAGCGCGGTGGCGCAGTCGCTCGCCCAGGCGGCGTCGATGCCGCGCATCTCCAGCCGCTCGGCCAGGGTGGCCACCAATTCCTGTTCGTCGTCAACCAGTAGGACCCGCATTGGTTTCTCCTTCTTTGCTTTTCGCGTCGAGCGGCAGGGTGATGATGAAGGTCGTGCCCGTGCCGACCGTGCTCTGGATGTCGATCTCGCCGCCGATCTCCTTGACCAGTCCGTAGGTGATGGACAGCCCCAGGCCGGTGCCGCCGCTGCCGCTCTTGGTGGTGAAAAAGGGTTCGAAGATCTTCTTGATGTTCTCCGCCGGGATGCCGCAGCCGTTGTCGGCCACCTGGGTGACCACGGTCCGGCCGTCCCGTCCCAGGCGGCTGCGGATCTCCAGGCGGCCGCCGTCCTTCATGGCGGCGAAGGCGTTGTTCACCAGGTTGATGAACACCTGCTGCAGCTTGCCGCGGTCACTGACGAACTCGGGGATCTCGTCGGGGATGTCCACCTCGATGGTGATGCTCCGGTAGCCGGCCTCCCTGGTCTGGAACTCGAGCACGTCGGCCACGATCTGCCGCAGGCTGACCTTCTGCAGGCTCACCTGGATGTTGCGGGCGAAGTTGAGCAGCTGCCGGGTGATGGTGGCGCACCGCTCCACCGAGGCGATGATCGAGTCGATCAGGCCGATCAGACGGTGGTCGCCGGAGTACTCCTTTTTGAAGGTGAACAGGTCCTTGATCAGCCCGGCCTTTTCGTTGATGATCGCCAGCGGGTTGTTGATCTCGTGCGCCACCCCGGCGGAGAGCCGGCCGATGGAGGCCATCTTGTTGGCGTACTCCACCTGGTGCAGGGTGGCCACCCGCTTCTGGTCCGCCTGGTAGATGCTGTTCACCAGGCTGGTGCAGATGCCGAACACCACCGCGCAGATGGCCAGGATCGAACCCGCCAGGAAGGTGATCAGCTTGAGGCCGCCCGCCGACCAGGCGGCCATCAGCTCGTTCTTCTGCTTGACCACCATGAGGATGAAGGGACTGCCGGTGATGTAGGCGTAGCCGATGAGCACCGGGGTGCCCTGGTGGTCACGGCCTTCGATGACCTCGGTGCGCTCGGAGGGCGGCGGCACGGGCAGCGGAAACTGGCTGAGCACCTTGCCGAAGCGGCGGCTGGGGGTCTGGATGACGCCCTTGTGGTTGATGAGGAAGGCGTCGCCCTTGCCGCTCACCTCGAGCCCGGCGAGGATGGCGTTGAGCCGTTCCAGGTCCAGGCTGGCGCGCAGGATGTAGTGCTGGCCCCGGTCGTTGTTGTGCAGCACCGAGATGACGTAATGCGGCGTGTTGCGGAAACCGAGGAACACGTCGCTGATGTTGGAGCGCATGGCGATCACGTCCAGGTAGTTGTCCTGGTCGGTGTAGCCGAGGTTCTTGTACCACTCCTGCTGGCTGTAATCCATGCCCTTGACCGGGTAGGGACCGGCGTAGTTGCGCTGGATGCCGTTGTGGTCGATGACGCCCAGGTCCTGCCATTCGCCCAGCCCGCTCTTCAGGTGTTCGAGCAGCTGCTGCAGTCGCCTGGGTTCGAACAGCTGCTCGTAGGAGTTGTCGAAGATGAGGAAGTTGAGGATGTACTTGCGCTCGTCCAGGTAGGCGGCGAGCGTCCGCCGGGCGTTGGACACCACCCGGGCGGTCTGCTGATGGAAATCCGACTCCAGGCTGCGGGTACTGATCAGGTAGTCCACCACCGCCAGCGCCAGCAGGGGCAAGAGCGCCACGGCCAGCATGGCGGCGATGGACTGCTGCCACAACCGGCGGAAATTGAACAGCGGCTTGTACATCCCCGAGCCCTGGTCCTGCTGGTCGAGAAACCGGGGCTTGAACAGCTGTGCCATGTTGCCTCCTCGCCCGGGCGGGTTCGCGCCCGGAGCCGCCGCGTGCCGGGTTTCAGGCGCCCTGCCGCGCCTGCTTGCGAGCCTGGATCTTCTCGTTGGCCCGCTTCATGGTTTCGCTGAGGACGTCGATGTCCACCGGCTTCTGCAGGTAGGCAAAGGCGCCCAGCCCCATGCAGGTCTCCCGGTCGGTCTCGTTGCCGTGACCGGTGAGGATGATCACCTCGATGTCCGGCTGGGTGGCCTTGACCTGGCGCAGCACCTCCATGCCGTCGATGCCGGGCATCTTCAGGTCGAGGATCATCACCTCGGGCTCGTCCTCGCGGAGCATCTCCAGGGCCGACTCACCGTCGTAGGCTACGGCCGAACCCATGTCGCGCAGCAACAGCCGCTCGGACAGGGTCTGCACGAACTCGCGCTCGTCATCCACCAGGAGCACCCGGCTCGGGGCCTGGAATTCGACCTTGCGGTAGATGTCGGCCTGGTGGAAGTCCGCCCCCACCCCGGTGGTCACCGAGCGCACGCCGGGAACCCTGGCCACGATCTCCTGCAGTTCCTGCTCGAGCCGGCTGAGCATGAGCACGTTCTTCTCGATGGTCAGGGTGACCGCGCCGTCCTGCACGGCCACGCTCACCTCGTGCCCTTCCAGGGTGAGCGCCACCTGCACCCGCGCCTGCAGCTGGAAGTCGGCCAGGGCCGCCAGCGAGGCGGGGGTGGGGGTGAGCACGTCGGAGTGGAGGTTGCGGACGATCAGGTGGACGCTCTCCTCGGCCGCGATCTTGTCGGTGGGGATGACGATGTCGTAGAGCAGCGGGTCCCAGGGGTCGGCCTTGCCGTGGAGGAGCAGGGTCCAGGCGCTGCGGTCCTCGTCGCTCTTGTGGATGGTCTTGTTCGCGTCCTTGTCCGGCGCGGGGCCGCCCTCGGCCTGGCGCAGACGGTGGCTCATCTCCGCCACCAGGCAGATGCGCAGCACGTGCGAGATGGCGGCCGGCACCAGGTGGCTGGAAAAGCCGGTGAGCACCAGTCGGCCCTCGCCGAGGATCTCGGCCACGGCCAGGCGCAGGTAGGCCACCGATTTTTCCTTCTCGTGGGTGAAGGGGTTGAACAGCGAGGGCTTGCTGGAGAAGGCCCGCGCGACCCGGTCCGGGCTCAGCCCGGAGAGGCCGGCGGCCCGGGCGATGACCTCGGGGTCGTCGACCCGCCGGTAGCCGGTCTCGGTCACCAGGCCGCTGATGATGGCTTCTTCGTTGCAGTAGAGGGCGTTAAAGACGGTGATCACGGACATGGCACACCTCGTCAGGGGCGGATGGTCTTGGGTTGGGCCGTCACCCCGAGGGGGCAGCGCTTGCGTTCTTCTTCGTCCGGGTGCAGCGGCGGGTGGATGTGCTGCAGGGCGCTCTCCAGGGTCGGATAGATGTGGTCGGCGCCGATCTTGTTGAACAGGTGGGTGCGCACCAGCACCTTCATCACCGTCTCGTTGACGCCGCTCAGCGAAATATCGATGCCTGCGCTGCGCAACCTGCCGACGATCAAGGATAATGTTTCCTCGCCCGAGGCGTCAATGTCATTGATGCCGTTGGCCACGATGAGCACGTGCCTGAGGGTGGTCTTGCACAGCATCATGTCCGAGATCTTGTCCTCCAGGTAGCTGGCGTTGGCGAAGAACAGCGGCCCCTCGAAGCGGATGAGCGAGAGGTGGCGGCACTCCTCCACGCCCTGGGAGATGGGGCAGACCAGGGCGGTGGTCTGGTCGCGGGAGAGCGAGCTGACCACCGGCCGCATGTTCTTGTAGAGGAACACCAGCAGGCAGAGGATCACGCCGAGCATGATGCCCTTGTCCAGGTGGGGCGCGAACCAGAGGGTGCAGAGAAAACTGAGGATGGAGATGAGGCCGTCGTACCACTGGGCCCGCCAGGAGTGGAGGAAACCGGAGACGTTGATCAGGCCGATGACCGCCATCATGATGATCGCCGCCAGCACCGACTGGGGCAGGTGGTAGAGGAGCGGGGTGAAGAACAGCAGGGCGATGACCACGGTCAGGCCGGTGAACACGCTGCTCATGCCGGTGGCCGCGCCGGCCTGGAGGTTGACCGCGGAACGGGAGAAGCTGCCCGAGGCCGGGTAGCTCTTGCCGATGGCGCCGATGATGTTGGCCAGTCCCTGGCCGATCAGTTCCTGGTTGGGGTCGATGCGCTGGCCGGTCTTGCTGGCGATGGCCTTGGCGATGGAGATGGCCTCCATGAAGCCGAGCAGGCTGATGATGGCCGCGTAGGGGAAGAGGTGGAGCATGACCCCGAGGTCGATCCTGGGCATGCCGAGCGCGGGCAGGCCCTTGGGCACGGTGCCGACCACCGCGCCGCCGCCCTTGATCTGCAGCTGGTCGAGCTTGAGCGGCTTGTTGCCCACGCGCAGCCGCCAGGTGCGGCCGTCGGTGGCGGCGCCGGCCGGCAGTTCGTCCGCGGTGTAATAGAGGGCGCCTCCGTCGGACTGGGGCACCGCCTTGAGCAGCACCAGGCGGAGTTCTTCGCGGAACAGGTGGCTTCGATCCTTGAGTTCCTCGATGCGCGACTGGATCACCCGGTCCTCGTGTTCGGCGTCGAGGCGGGCGATGGGGTCGTGCCCTTTTTTCGCCTCCTCCAGGAGCTTGCTGGTTTTGGTCCGCGCCTCGGCCAGGGGCGCGATGCCGCTGGTGGCCTCGTTGAACGAGCGGATCAGTTCCAGGGTTTTGGCCGAGCGGATGGCGGCCGCGTCCACGGTGGCGTTGTGCTCGAAGCCGATCCCCCAGGAAATGAGGGTGGTGACCACCACCGCCACCAGCACGTTGGGGATGCGCGGGGCCAGCCGCTTGAGCCCGACCATGATCGCCAGGGCGAGCACGCCCATGGCCAGGGTGGGCCAGTGGGTGTAGTGCAGGGCCGACTGCACCACCCGGGTGATGGTCTCGTAGTGGTGGGCGGCGTTGTCCACCGTCACCCCGAACATCTTGGACAGCTGCGAGGTGGCGATGATGATGGCGGCGGCGTTGGTGAAGCCGTTGACCACCGGGTGGCTGAGGAAGTTGACCACCAGGCCGAGACGGAGTACGCCCAGGCTGAGCTGGAAGATGCCCACCAACAGCGACAGCAGGATGGCGTAGGCGATGTAGCCCTCGCTGCCGGCGGTGGCCAGCGGTTCGAGCGAGGCCGAGGTCATGAGCGAGACCACCGCCACCGGGCCGGTGGCCAGCTGCCGGCTGGAGCCGAACAGGGCCGCCACCATGGGCGGCAGGAAGGCGGCGTACAGGCCGAAATAGGCGGGCATGCCCGCCAGCTGCGCATAGGCCATGGACTGGGGGATGAGCACCAGGGCCACGGTCAGGCCGGCGAGGGCGTCGGCCTTGAACAGCCCCAGGTTGTACCCGGAGAACCAGTCGAGAAAGGGGAAGATACGCTTGATCATGGTGTTCGTTGCACCTCGGATCCGTCTTTGATTGCTGTTGCCTGCGGTTTCTGCCTCTCCTGCATCCCGCCCCTGTTTTCCAGCATGCGCCGGCAGGAGGCGATCATCTCACTGTACAGGGCGCCCACATCGTAGAGATTGTTCATACGAAAGCGGACCATGCTGTCCGCCAGCGAGAAGACGATGAGGGCCGATTTGCGCGCGGTGATGGCCGGGTCGATGGAGCCGTCCCGCTGACCGGTGTCGATGGCGCGCTCGAAAATATCGATGAAACAGACGTAGATGGCCTCGAGGATGTCCCGGCATTCCGGGTTGGTCTCGGCCAGTTCGTAGGCGTAGCGCTGGTGCAGCAGGGAGAACAGGTCCTCGCGGCTCTTGGTCATGTACAGGTAGAAGCCGATGGTCTCCTCGACCATGTCCAGGCCGGTCTTTTCGCTCTCGGCCTTCCGGTAGCGCTCGAACTCGGGCAGGATGTCCTCCTTGAGGTTGCGGAGGATGGTGAGGAAGATCTCCTGCTTGTTTTTGAAATGATAGAAAATGGTGCCCTCGGCGGCGCCGGTCATGCGCGACAGCTCGCCCATGGCGGTGTCCTTGTAGCCCTTGCGGGCGAACAGGAAGGTGGCGGCCTGGAGGATGGCGTCCTTCTTTTTCAGGGTGGTCTTGGTCATGTGGCCTCTCGGATTAGACTGAGCGCTCAGTCGGTTTTCTAATAAAGGGTTCGCGAAAGACCGTCAAGAGAAAAATGCAGGGGTTCTCCAGGGCGTTGCCGGTGGGCCGGCCGCCCTCCGGGCCGGGGTGGAACAGCCGGGTCGCCGGGCTTGCGTCCCTTTGTGTTTCAAATCGTTTACAGGTCGGGAGGCGGCTCCCCTGGCCGTTCTTCCTGTTTTTCCTCGGCTCCTGAAGCCCTCCCGGGCGGCGTCGACCGGACCGTGAGGACAAATTGAAACTGTTTCAAACAAAAAGAAACAATTTCTTGACGTCCGGGTGTTTCGTCGTGTTTCTTTGCTCGGGAGAGGGCGCAGGCAGCAATTGCTTTGATGCAACCCATGAGGATAATTGAAGGAAAAAAAGCGGCCCGCGGCTGGCCCTGAATTTGCTTACCCCTCCGGATGACGGCAACAATCGCCGTGATCGGGCCACAGGCAACGGGCCGGCCACGGGACCAGCGAACAGGAACAAGGGAGCGGAAATGGACAAGGAAATGGAGGCCAAGGTGCTCTTGGTCGACGACGAGCAGGATTTCCTCGAGACGCTGTCGAGCCGGCTCGAGTTGCGCGGGCTGAAAGTCAGCGCCGTGACCAGCGGTGAGCAGGCGGTCAGCGAGGCGAAAGAGGACGAGTTCGACGCCATCGTGGTCGATCTCAGCATGCCCGGCATCGACGGGCTGGAGACGCTCAGGCGGATCAAGGCGATCAACCCGGACACGGAGATCATCATGCTCACCGGCCACGGCTCGGTGCAAAGCGGTGTCGAGGCGATGAAGCTCGGTGCCGGCGATTTCCTGCAAAAGCCGGTGGAGTTGTCCGAACTCATGGCCAGGATCGGCGAGGCCAGGGACAAGCGCATGCTGGTGCTGCAGAAGCGCTCCCAGGAAGAACTCCGAAAAATCCTTCAGGCCAAGAGCTGGTAACCGCCCCTCCATCCACCCCACCCAAAGGAGTACCCATGAACACCACGGTCAAGGATATCCTCATCCCCCTGGAGCAGTTTCCCCACGTGCAGAGCGAGGCCCCGGTGCACGAGGCGGTGGGCCTGCTCTTCTCCCACCCGAACGGCCACGGCCGGCTGCAGTACGACGAACTGCTGGTGATCAGCGCGGACAACCGGCTCGTCGGCCGGCTGACCCTCCGCGGTATCCTCACCTGCTACTTCCCGACCCTGTTCGCCGGCGACCAGCAGCCGATCTTCGCCGGCAAGCAGGCTAAATTCACCGACCTGGCCATCCTCCTGGAAGACAGCTTCCAGACCGAGTGCAAGCGTCAGGGCAGCCTGCCGGTGGGCGACTTCATGGCGCCGCCGCACAAGGCCATCAAGGCGGGCCTGCACCCCCTGCACGCGGCCGAGATCATGATGGCGGAGAACGAAACCTGCCTGCCGGTAAGCGAGGACGACGGGCTCATCGGCGTGGTCCGGCTGATCGACCTCTTCCGCACCCTGGCCTCCAGCTGTTCCCTCTGAGCGCCACCGAAGCCCCTGGCCCAATCCCACGACTTCAACGTAACAGGTACCATTGTGGAAAAAATCACGGAAGCACAAGCCCCCATCAACTGGAAGCGCTGGATGTTCATCCTCGGCGGCCTCGCCCTGTTCGCCCTCATCTACTACAGCCCGGCCTGGCCGGACGCGGTCGACCCCAAGGGCGAACACTTCGTCCTCAGTCCGCAGGCCAAGGGCGCCCTGGCCGTGTTCGCGGTGGCCGCCACCTGGTGGATCTTCGAGGTGGTGCCCATCGGCGTGACCAGCCTGTTGATCGGCACCCTCCAGGCCCTGTTCCTCATCCGCAAGCCGGCGGTGGCCTTCAAGGACTACATGGACCCGTCGGTGCTGTTCATCTTCGGCTCGGTGGTCATCGGCATGGTGTTCACCAAGACCGGGCTCACCCGGCGGATCGCCTACAAGATGCTCTCCATCATCGGTGAAAAGACCTCGATGATCATGCTCGGCTGCTTTGTCATGACCGCCCTGCTCACCCACGTGATGGCCCACACCGCCGTGGCCGCGACCATGTTCCCGCTGCTCATGGCCATCTACTCACTCTACACCACCGAAAAAACGCCCACCAATTTCGGCAAGTGCCTGTTCATGGGCATGGCCTACGTGGCCGGCGCCGGCTCCATCGTCACCCTGCTCGGCGCGGCCCGCGGCGCGGTGGCGCTCGGGTTCTACAAGGACATGATGAACGTGGACATCAGCTTCGGCACGCTCACCTACTACATGTTCCCGCTGGGCTGGCTCATGGTCTTCCTGCTCTGGGGCTTTTTCCTTGTCCTGTGCAAGCCGGAGAAGGACCGCATCGTCGGCCTCAAGGAGAAGGCCAGCCGCATGTACCGCGAACTGGGCGGCATCACTCGCAACGAGATCCTCGCCGCGGTGATCATCTTCGCCGCGGTGCTGCTCATCGCCCTGAAGAGCTTTGTCCCGGCGCTGGAAAATCTCGACAAGACCGGCATCCTGCTCTGCTCGACCATCGCCTTCTTCGTGTTCAACATCCTCGGTCTGGAAGACCTGGAAGACATCCCCTGGAACATCATCCTGCTGTTCGCCGGCGCCATGTCGATTGGTTTCTGCCTGTGGGAAACCGGCGCGGCCAAGTGGCTGGCGGTCAACTGGCTGGTGCTGTTCCAGAAGGCCCCGGCCATCGTCTTCATCCTCGGCATGGCCTTCTTCGTGCTCATCATGACCAACTTCATCATGAACGTGGCCGCCATCGCCATCTCGCTGCCGGTGGCCCTGGTCATCGCCCCCTACCTGGGCGTGGCCGGCGAAGTGATCCTCTTCTCCGCCCTGGCCACCGCCGGCATGCCGTTCCTGCTGCTCATCGGCGCGGCCCCGAACGCCATCGCCTACAACTCCAAGCAGTTCACCACCGGTGAATTCCTCAAGTTCGGCATCCTGGCGAGCATCCTGCTGATGGTGGTGCTCTGGCTGTTCGTGGCCTTTGTCTGGCCGATGATGGGCATGGAGGTGTTCGTGCCCCGGGCCGTCTGACCCCTCCGGCCAGCCGCCCCCGCCCCCGGTGATCCGCTCCGGGGGCGGGGGATCTGCGTGTTCCTTCATCCGTTGCCGCATCCGCCATGGCCGACGCCCACCTTCCCGTCCCTGCCGACATCGCTGTCCCGGACCTGCTCGACGCCATCCCCCACCCCATCGTGGTGGTGGACCGGGAGTTGCGGGTGGTGGCGATGAACCGCCGGCTCGAGGCCCTCACCGGGCTCGGCCAGGACGAGGCGCGCGGCCTGTACGTGGATTTCGTCCTCCGCTCGAGCATCGGCGGCCGCGGCCGCATCTTCCGCGAGGTGCTGGACAGCGGCGAACCCCGGGTGGTCGAGGGCGACATCCTCGGCCGCGACCGCAGCCGCCTGGCCATGCAGTTCACCCTGGCGCCCCTGCACGGGCCGGGCGACGAGGTGGCCGGCCTGGTCATCACCCTGGACGACCCGCCCACCCTGGCCGCCGGCGCTGTCCACGACCCGGCCGCGGTGGACACCATCATCGGCCAGAGCGCCAAGATGCAGGCCGTGTTCGACCTGATCCCGCTCATGGCCCGCACCGAGGCCTCGGTGCTCATCACCGGCGAGACCGGCACGGGCAAGGACAAGGTGGCCGAGGCCATCCACCAGCGCTCCGGCCGGGCCGACAAGCCGTTCATCAAGATCAACTGCGGCGCCCTGCCCGAGCCGCTGCTCGAGTCCGAGTTGTTCGGCTACGTCAAGGGCGCCTTCACCGGCGCGGTCAAGGACAAGCCGGGCATGTTCCGCCTGGCCCAGGGCGGCACCCTGTTCCTCACCGAGATCGGCGACATGCCCCTGCCGCTGCAGGTCAAGCTGCTGTCCGTGCTCGACGACCAGGAGTTCTTCCCGCTCGGCGGTGAGAAAAAGGTGCAGGTGGACGTGCGCATCATCGCCGCCACCCACCGGCCGCTCAAGGAGCGGGTGGCGGCCGGGCTGTTCCGCGAGGACCTGTTCTACCGGCTCAACGTGCTCCACCTGCACCTGCCGCCGCTGCGCGAGCGCGAGAGCGACACCCGCTTCCTGGTCAACCATTTCCTCCGCACCTTTGCCGCCCGCACCGGCACGGAGGCGCGCACCTTCACCCCTGCGGCCCTGGAGCGCATCATGGCCTACCCCTTTCCGGGCAACATCCGCGAACTGCGCAACGTGGTCGAGTACTGCGTCAACATCTGCCCCGCGGGCGAGATCGGGGTGGAGCACCTGCCGCCGCCCCTGCTCGCCCGCCCGGTGGAGCCGGCAACCGAGGCCATGACCGCGGCCGGCACGGCTCCGGTGCCGGCGCCGGTGGCCGGCGGCGACTGGCTGGCGATCGAGCGGCAGCTGATCGTCGACACCCTCACCCGCACCCGCGGCAACCGCTCGCGCGCCGCCGGAATCCTCGGCTGGGGCCGGACCACCCTGTGGCGCAAGCTGAAGCAGCACGGGCTCACCCCGGAGCCGGGCGCGAAGGGAGGCCGGGCATGAAGATCCTGATCACCGTGCAGGACCACAGCGTGGCTCCGCGCTTCGACCAGGCCACGGAGGTGATCATTGGCCGGGCCGAGGACGGCCGGCCGATCGACCCGCCACGCACCATCATCCTGCCGCACCGCAGCGCCGAGGAACTGAGCGACCTGATCGTCAAAGAGAACATCGACTGCCTCGTCTGCGGCGGCATCGAGGACAGTTTCTACCGGTTTTTCAAGTGGAAGAAGATCCGCGTGTACGATGCGGTGATCGGCGCCCATGCCGAGGCCCTGGAACTGGTGCTGGCCGGCACGCTCAGGCCGGGCATGGTCCTGCCCTCGGCCCGGGCCGGGCAGTGAGCGCGGCCGCTACGGCAGGGGAGACGGGCCGGGTGCGGGTGCTCCTCATCGACGAGGAGCCGGAGTTCACTGGGCTCGTCGCCGACCGGCTGCGTTCCTGGGGCTACGAGGCGGTGGCTGCGGGTGATGCGGACGAGGCCCTGGCCGTGCAGGCGGCCCTGCGGCCCGAGGTGGCGGTGCTCGGCGTGCAGGGGCCCCCGGCGCGCGCCCTCGAACTGATGCGGCTGCTGCGGGCGGCGGACCCGGCGCTCAAGGTGATCCTGCTGCTCGGCCGCGGCGCGGCCGGCGCCGGCGTGCGCGGCATGGAGCTGGGCGCCAGCGACTGCCTGCCCCTGCCGCTTGATCTGGGCGCGCTCATCGACAGCATCAGAACGGTGTGCGGCCGCACGCAGTCCATTGCCAGCGCCGACGGCCTGCCTTAAGGTGTGGGGAAAGACGCGTCGCCGGCGGTTGGCGGGCGACACAAGACGAACCGGAGCCGGGAGGTGTGGTGATGATGCGGAAAATCGAATTGGACGGGACACGGGAATTCAACCCGCTGGGCATGAAGGCCATTGTCCTGCATGATTCCGAGCACTTCAAGATCCTCAATTTCAACCTCAAGGCCGGGGCCCTGTTCCCCATCCATTCCCACGACCTGGACGGTCAGCTGAGCATCCTCGTCATCGAGGGCGAGGGGCTGTTCCTGGCCGACAAGGAGCAGACCATGCCGGCCCGCACCGGCGACATGCTCATCTCCGACATCCGCGAGCCGCACGGGGTCAAGGCGACCACCGACATGCGCATCGTGGTCACCATCGCCCCGCCGATCTGAGCGGGCTGCCACTTAACGAGCCTTTTCCGGGGCGGCCGGGCCGACAAGGTCGAGCAGCGCCCGGCAGCGGTGGTTCGCAGGCTGCGGTTCGGCCAGCAGGGCCAGGACGCCCTCGATAAGTCGCCGTTCCTGTTCGTTCAGGCGGGCGGGCGCGGCGAGCAGGGTTCGCCCCTGATCACGAACGCCGGCAAAAAAGGTCGGGTCGGGTTGTCCCTTGCAGCCGGCGCGGATGCGGTCCTGCCAGCCACTGAAGGTCAGGTTCGCTTTGGCCCGGCGAGCCGGCTGAAGCCGCCCGGAGGGTGGGGCTGCCGGTTCATCTGTCGTGTTGGGCAGGGAGGAGGCCGACCGCCCTTGTTCGTTGCTCTCCAGGTCCTGGCCGTTGCTTGCTGCGGGCTGCGCCTCCACAGCAGGCGAGGCGGGTTCGGTGGTGGCGAC
>JAGODN010000289.1 GCA_017998195.1 Desulfobulbus sp.
CTGCACCGCGAACTTGTCGTTGTTCTCGCACAGCGCGCCGACCACGTCCACGGTCTCCACCACCGGCTCGGCCAGCCGGGCCGGCACCTCGATGTGGTGGTAGGCGCCGTACATGCCGGGCCGCATGAGGGCGGACATGCAGGCGTCCACGCCCACGTAGGTGCGGTATATCTCCTTGCGGTTGATCGCCCGGGTGACGAGCGCGCCGTGCGGCCCGGTCATGTAGCGGCCGCTCTCCATGAACAGGGCCGGACTGTAGCCGCACCGGTCCTGGAAATCCACGAACAGGGCGGTGATCTCCTCGCCCATGGCTTCGATGTTCAGCGGGTCGATATCCGGCAGGTAGGGGATGCCAAGGCCGCCGCCGATGTTGATGAACTCGAAGCGGATACCCAGTTCGCCGCCGATGGTTGCCACCAGGTCGAGCAGCATGGACGCGGTCTGCACCATGTAGCTGTAGTGCAGTTCGTTCGAGGCGAGCATGGTGTGCAGACCGAACCGTTTCGCGCCGCGGGCCATGGCCCGGCGGTAGGCCTCGACGATCTGTTCGTGGCTGACGCCGTACTTGGCCTCCTCGGGCTTGCCGATGATGTCGTTGCCGGTGCGGCGGGTGCCCGGGTTGTAGCGGAAGCAGATCAACTCCGGCATCTGCGGGACCTTGTCGACCAGGCTCAGGTCGTCCAGGTTGAGCAGGCAGCCGCCCTCGGCCGCGGCCGCCGCGAAGTCGGCCGGGCTGGTGTTGTTCGAGGTGAACATGATCTCCTCGCCGCGCGCGCCCAGGCTGCGGGCGAGCATCAGCTCGGTCTCGGAGCTGCAGTCGAAGCCGAAGCCCAGGTCGCGCATGAGGCCCAGGATCGCCGGGTTGGGCAGGGCCTTGACCGCGTAGTACTCGCGGAACCCGGGGATGTCGGCAAAGGCTGCCTTGAGCTGGCGGCCGGTGGCACGGATGCCGGCCTCGTCGTAGATGTGGAAGGGCGTGCCGTAATGGGCGGCGATGGCGTCCAGGTGGGGGTAGAGCCGGTCCTTGAAGCCTTGGGGCATCGGCATGGGTGTTTCCTCGTGGGTGGGTGTTCAGCCGCGGATGGGGATGCGGGCGGTTTCCTTGTAGGTGAGCAGCACGGTGGTGGTCCGGGTGGAGATCACCTCGCCGATGGGCGCGATCTTTTCGCGGATCACCGCCGCCAGCTCGGCCGTGTCCGCCACCCGCACCTTGACCAGGTAGCAGTCGTCGCCGTCCACGTAATGGACCTCCTGCACCTCGGGGATGGCGGCCAGCTCGTGGCCGGTCTTCGGGCTGTCGCCCACGGTGTGGGTGCGGATCTCGATGAAGGCGATCTGGCGGCGGTCGAACTGGGCCGGGTTGAGCCGCACCTCGTAGCCGTCGATGATTCCCTGGCGCTCCATCTTGCGGATGCGCTCGAGCACCGCCGAGGGGGCCATCTCGATCCGGCGGGCGATCTCGACGTTGGGGATGCGCGCTTTCTCCTGCAGTATCTTCAGTATTTTCAGACTGATATCATCAAGCATCGACTCTTCTTCTCCTGCGGTGGCACGACGGCGCAGCGGCGATGCGCCCTGCGCGGCAGAAAGTAATGCAGGCCGACACCCTCATCAAGAACAAAATTCAGGATATTTTTCGAAAAAAAGAACGGAGCAAGGCTTCCCGGACCTTCTCTTTAATATATGACCGCATCGGCCCGGTTTTCCCAAACGATAGCGCCGGCGCCGGACCAATCCCGGCCGGGCCTGCTTCTCCCTTCGACAGCGGCCGGGTTTGCTGGTATCAAGGGGGGTGCATACACCCAACCCCGCCGCCCGAGGAGCCGTTGCCCGATGTCTGCGCTCTATACGATCGTCACCTCTCTCCTGCTTGTCCTCGCCCTGCCGCTGCTGCCGTTCGTGGCCGGCCGGGTCAGGTACCGGCGCCGGCTGCTGGCGCGCCTGGGCGTCGGTCTCGCCGACCGGCTGGCAACGCCGGCCTCGCCCGGCGCCGGGCCGTGTTTCTGGGTCCACGCCCTGTCGGTGGGCGAGGTCACCTCCGCCCTGCCCCTGGTACGCGGCCTGCGCGCCCACTGGCCGCTGGCGCGGATCGTCTTTTCGGCGACCACCGCCTCCGGCGACCAGGTGGCCCGGACCCTGATGGAGCCGCTCGACGCCGCGGTCATCGCCGCCCCGCTCGACCTCGGCCCGGTGGCGCCGCGCTTTGTCCGCCTCATCCGCCCGGATTTGTTCCTCCTCGTGGAAACCGATTTCTGGCCCAACTGGCTGTACTGCCTGCGGCGGGCCGGGGTGCCGACCCTGCTCGTCAACGGCCGGGTGTCGGCGCCGTCGCACGCCCGCTACCAGCGCTTCGCCCTGTTCTTCCGGCCGATGTTCCGGACCTTCAGCCTCATCGCCATGCAGACCGCGGCCGATGCGGACAAGATGATCCGCCTGGGGGTGGACCCGGAGCGGGTCGCCACCCTGGGCAACCTCAAGTTCGCCACCGCCCCGCCCGTTGCCGACCGGTCGCCGGACACCAACGGCCCGGCCAAGGCGGCCTGGGGTTTTGCCCCGGCAGCACCGCTGTGGATCTGCGGCTCGACCCACCCCGGAGAAGAGGCAATGATTTTCGAGGCCTACACCCGGCTGCGCCTCCGCTTCCCGGCGCTGCAGCTGCTGCTGGCGCCGCGGCGGATCGAGCGGCGCGAGGCGATCCTCGCCGCTGCCCGGACACACGGCCTCGAACTGCGCACCCGCACCGGCGGTGGCCGGCCGCAGGGTCCGCTGCTGCTGCTCGACACCATCGGCGAGTTGGCCGGCTGCTACGCGCTGGGGGATGTGGTGTTCATCGGCGGCAGCCTGGTCGCGGCCGGCGGCCACAACCCGCTGGAGCCCGCGGCCGCGGGGGTGCCGGTGCTGTTCGGGCCGCACATGGAGGATTTTGCCGAGATCGCGGCCGCGCTCACGGCCTGCGGCGGCGGTCGCCAGGTGCCAGCGCCCGAGGCCCTGGCCACGGCCGTGGAACTGATCCTGGCCGACCCTGCCCTGCGCCGGTCCATGGCCGCGGCAGCTACGGCCTGCGTGCGCGCCAACAGCGGCGTGGTCGATCGCCACCTGGAGGTCGTGGCCCGTCTCCTCACCACGGGCGACGGCCACCGGTAAAGGGGCATGGACCGACTGCCGCGCCACCTGACCGACAACCTGCTGGTCAGCGTCACGGTCTGCTTCCTGGCCGGCGCCACCCTGGCCCCCCGGCTGCCCGCATCCTGGCCGGTGTGGACCGTGCTGGCGCCGATCGGCCTGTGCGCGGTCGCGGCCCTGGTCCTCGACCCGCGATTTCGCCCCCTCACCGCCCTGCCCTTTTTTCTTCTGGTCGGCCTGCTCCACACCCACACCGCCCTGCACCCTCCCGCGGACCCGCACCACATCGCCGGTTGGATCGGGGAGAAAAGCCGCGTCACCCTGACCGGCCGGATGCTGACCATGGCCGAGGACGACGGTGAAAAGACCCGGTTCGAACTGGCCGCCGAGTCGCTGCTCATCCATGGCAGCGGCGAGGCCGAACAGCCTCGGCCGGTGCGCGGCCGGGTCCAGCTCACCGTGCTGGCCCCGCTCGGCGAGCGGTTCGCACCGGGCACACGTCTCGTGGCCATCGCCACCCTGGACCGCATCCGCAATTACCATACGCCCGGGGCCTTCGACTACCGCCTGCAGATGGCCGCCCGCGACATCGCCGTGGCCGGCTGGGTG
>JAGODN010000290.1 GCA_017998195.1 Desulfobulbus sp.
GGTTGACCCGGGCGTTGCGCACGCGCAGGTTGCCGGCCACGCCAATCACCGCCGGGTCCTGGAAGTGGCGCGCCATGTGGCGGACCATGTCGTTGTCGAACGAGGTGTCGCCGTCCAGGGCCAGCACCACCTCGCCCGTGGCCAGCTGGAGGCCGAGGTTGAGGGAGGAGACCGCCCCGCCTCGCTGCCACTTGGGCACCACCCGCAGCGAGCGGTTGGCCATCCGCCGGACCACCGGCTCCATGGACCGGGCCGCGGCGTAGGTGGCGCTGTTCTGGATGGCTCCGTCCACCAGCGGGATGATCTCGATGAAGCCGGGATAGCGCTGTTCCGCCACCGAGGTGATGGTCCGTCGCACCGCCTCGCCCTCGTTGTAGCAGGTGACGAGGCAGCTCACCCGGGGAAAGTGGTGGGGCTCGCGAACCGGGGCGAAGTCGCGGCGCAGGGCGTGGCGCAGGGCCCCGAGCAGGATGAGCAGGTACACCGGCAACTCGAGGAAAAGCACAAACGGCACGAACTTGAGCAAGAGGGCGCTCCAGCCCGGTCCGAACGGCATGGACAGCAGGAGCAGCATGGTGTCCCGGGCCTGCACGAGCACGTCCATCTCAGGTCAGCTCCCCTTCCAGCCGGGCGAGCAGCAGCTTGCCGGTCTCGTCCGGCTGCATGTCCTCGGGCGCGGTGAACACCACGGTCTCGAAATCGATGCCCTCACCCTCGGGCAGCAGGTCGCGCAGGGCGAGGATACGGTCGAGCACGATGCGGTGCTGGGGTCGGCCGGTTTTCGGCAGCAGCAGCCAGAACATCTGCTGGCCGGTGCGGGTGGACAGGTCGGTGGAACGCACCAGGGCGCGGAGGCGCGCGGCGAGCGCGTCCATCATGTCGAGCACCGGCTGCGGACCGAGGCGGTCGCGCAGCGCCACCATGTTCTGCAGGCGCAGGCCGATGATGGTGAACCGCTCCTCCTGGTGGCGGCGGGCCAGGGCCAGCAGCCAGTTGACCAGGTTGAGAAAATAGGAGGGGCTGACGCTGTTGACCGTGTCCAGGAGGGCGAACACGTCCTCCATGGTGCCGCTTCGGGCCGCCTGCACGCCGAGATCGGTGAGTTCGTAGGTGCAGACGGTCCGCGGCGTCAGCCGGTCGGGCGGGGTGAGGGTGCTGCAGTGCATGCAGCGGGCCTGCACCTCGGGCTCGACGAAGGTGTGGCCGCAGCTGTTGCAGGCGAAGTTCTCCAGCGGCCGGTCGTAGTCCGTGCCGATGTGGCGCAGGCGGGCGCGGCAGTTGGGGCAGCGCAGCCCGTCCTGGTCGACGAACCGTTCCTCGGGCGCGACCGCGCCGCAGGTGAAGCAGTGGAGAAAGGGCTGCTGGACGATATCCAGGTGGCGGCAGTTGGGACAGAGGTCGACGAAATTGAGATGGGCGCCGTCGCAGGCCGGGCAGTGGCGGACACGATCGTTCAGCTGGCTGCGGCCCAGCAGTTTGCGCTCGCACAGGGCGAGCAGGCGGGCGGCGACCAGCTGCGGCGTGCCGAGCATGGCCTCGAGCACCGGGTAGGAATAGAACCCCTCGCTCGACCACAGCCGCTGGGGGGCCAGGTGCAGGTCCGGTCGGCTGTACAGGTAGCCGAGGATGCGCAGCTGGTCGCTGGCGCCGGGGACGAACACGCTGTCGTCGAGCTGGCCGAGCCGGTCGACGATGGCCCGGGCCCGGGTGTAGGCCTCCATGGGGGAGTCGATGCGGCCGTCACTCAGCTGGTCCACGGGAAAGCCGAAGGATTCGGTGGTGAACACCGGCTGCAGGCCGGTGCGCGGGTCCTGGCGGAGGGCGTGCAGCAGGCGGAAGACCGAGTCCCGGTCGGCCAGGGAGAGGACGAACACCGAGGCCGGCGACACGGTCTCGGGCAGGGCGGCGTAATCGCTGTACACGTGGTAGGTGACGCCATCCATGCGGATGTCGTCCGGGTAGCGGTCGCCGGGTTCGGGAAAATAAATCAGTTCCATGGCGCTGCGCCCGATGGCGCCGGACGGGCCGGGGACGGGCAGCGGCGCGCCCCCCTCCGACCCTGAAAAGGTTTATGCATCTGTACGGATATCCTTTTTCTGCAAGGAACCGGCGTAAAGCCGAAGCCCGGTCCCGGGTCAAACACAAACGTGGCGGCACGGCAGCGGCCGACAGCCGCCGCATCGGCCGGCGCGGGCCGGCACAATTCCCTTGAAAAACACCGGAATCTGTCGTTTATACACTGTGTTCCGGGGCCATCCAGGGCGGCTGGCCACCCCCACAAAAGGCTCACCCCTCCCAGGAGAGAACCATGCGCGACGACATCAGAAAGATGCTTGCGACCATTGCCCGCGGCGATGGCCGGATCACCGTGCTCACCGGCGCGGGCATCTCCGCGGAGAGCGGCATCCCCACCTTCCGCGGCCCGGAGGGGTACTGGACCGTGGGCTCGCAGGTGTACCAGCCGCAGGAGATGGCCACCTTCTGGATGTTCACCCACCAGCCGGACGAGGTGTGGAAGTGGTACCTGTACCGCATGGGCGTGTGCGCCCGGGCCGAACCCAATCCGGGCCACCTGGCCCTGGCGGAGATGGAGCGGCGCTTCGGCGACCGCTTCACCCTCATCACCCAGAACGTGGACGGCCTGCACCTGCGCGCCGGCAACACCCTGGCCCGCACCTACCAGATCCACGGCAACGTCTTTTTCATGCGCTGCTCGCTGGAATGCACCGAGGCGGTCTACCCCATCCCCGAGGGGGTGGCCGCCAAGACCCGGGAGGAGCATCTCACCGACAGCGACCGCGCCCTGCTCCGCTGCCCGCTCTGCGGCGCCCGCTCGCGGCCGCACATCCTGCTCTTCGACGAGTCCTACAACGAGCACCACTACCACTTCTACAGTTCGCTCGACACCGCCCGCCGGACCGCCCTGCTCATCGTGGTCGGCACCGCCGGGGCCACCAACCTGCCCAACCAGGTGGCCCGCGAGGTCTACCAGCACGACGGCGTCATCCTCGACATCAACATCGAGACCAACCCCTTCGCCCAACTGGCCGAGAGCAGCCTGCAGGGCTTCTTCCTGCGCGAACCGAGCGCCGCGGCCCTGCCCGCCGTGCTCGCGGCCATGGCCTGAGCGACCCTCCCCCGGCCGGCACGCTTCCCTGCCGGCCGGGGGCGGGCCCGTTCAGGTCCGCCCGTCCCGTCCTTGCGCGCGCAGCCGCGCGCCCAGCCCGGCCATCCTCTCCTTCCCCCGCTGCAGCAGGTAGTACATCGACGGCACCACCACCAAGGTGAGGAAGGTGGCCACCATCAGGCCCCAGACCACCACCACCGCCATGCTCCGCCACCACTGGCTCGACTCGCTCACCCAGGCCATGCTCAGGTTGTGGAAATCAAAGGACACCCCGGTGATCATCGGCACCAGCCCGAGGATGGTGGTCACCGCGGTGAGCAGCACCGGCCGCAACCGGGTGGCGCCGGCCTTGACCACCGCCTCGTCCAGGGGAAAACCGCGCTCGCGCAGCCGGTTGGTGTAGTCGATGAGGACGATGGCGTTGTTCACCACCACCCCGGCCAGCGATATCACCCCCACCCCGGTCATGATGATGCCGAAGGGCTGGCGGTGCAGGGCCAGGCCGAGGAAGGCCCCGCCCAGGGAAAGCACCACCGTGACCATGATCAGGAAGGGCTGGCTGATGGAGTTGAACTGGGCCACCAGCACCAGGAAGATGAGCAGC